>JBDUEO010000071.1:0-10340 GCA_040002335.1 Parafilimonas sp.
TTGCAGAAAAATTGTACTGCTTTGTTTTTCTTTCAATCGCTGCTTCAAAATCATTCAGCGTTTCTGCTGTTGGCTGTTGCTGAAGGCTTGCTTCAAAATCATCACGGTTGGGTTCTTTATGCGCAACGGCATAACTTATATAAGTGTTCCATCCGTTGTTGTTATAATCAATGCCAGCCTTAGGATTAAAGAAATTAAAATTTCGTTTTATAAAAAGATCAGGGTTGTCTTCAAAACCTTGCATGTTATGCATTACATGCCTGTATTGCACATCAACAAAACTGCTTAGGCTGTTATTAAAATTATGCATCCATTTTGCATATATGTTTTCATCTGCTTTTGTTGCGGGAAAATTATAGTATTCATAATCGTTTGGAATTTTTGCTTCGCTCCAAACTAATTTTCCATAATGTTTTCCGTCATATTTACTCCAGCTTCCGCCAAGGGTTAATTCATCTTTATTTGTTTTATATTGAAGCGAAATAATCTGGCCATAAAAATAATTATCAAGCCATAATCTTCTTACAACATCCGCAACTGATGTATCATTCAAATTATAATCGCTTAAGTTTTGTTGCGCTTTATACTCTTCATAATATCCTTTTCCCCTTACTAAGAAAAAAGCTGTATTAAATTTCCATTTATTATTAAAATCATGATCAAAAAATAACTGATAATGCGTTTGAGTGTAATTATCTGTTTGATTATTATAAGGCGTTCCGGGCTTTTCTGTTCCTGCAGGATTATAAGTTCTGTTGGTTTTTAAACTATCAAAAGGAATTCCATACCATGCCTGGTACGTTTTTTCTTTACCTGAAAAAATGTTCAGTCGTAACGTATTTTTATTGCTGATATAAGCCGCAGATGTATAAAAAGACTTCAAATTACTGCTTGCTCTGTCAATATAACCATCGCTTGTTATGCGGCTTAATCTTGCATCAATAGTAAAATGATTTGCTAATAAACCTGTGCCGAGTTTAATAGTATTTTTCCAGGTGTTGAATGAACCAAAACTATTATCGGTTTCAGCATAAGCTTTCTTATTAATTTCATTTGTACTAATATTTATGGTTGCGCCAAAAGCACCTGAACCATTTGTTGAAGTGCCAACACCGCGTTGTATTTGTATTGAATTTGCTGATGAAACAAAATCGGGCAAATCAACAAAATAAGTCCCTAAACTTTCTGCATCATTAAACGGAATTCCATTTAGTGTAACGTTGATGCGCGTTGCATCAGTTCCGCGAATGTGAATACCTGTATAACCAACGCCGTTACCGGCATCAGTTGTAGTAGTTACTGAAGGTGTTTGATTTAAAATGAAAGGCAAATCTTGTCCAAGATTAATTTTTTCAATATCGTTTTTGCTGATGTTTGTTTTAGTGAACGGCGCTTTATCAGATGCACGAACAGAAGTAATTTCAAGCGGCTCTAAATAAGCTGATGATTCATTTAAAACAATATTTAATGAACTATCTTTTTCTAATTGAAGAGAGGTATCAAAACTTTTCATTCCAACAAATTCAATCATAATTTTATACAACGAATTTGAATGTAAGTTTGAAAAATTGAATTCTCCCTTCTCTCCCGTTTGCGTTTTTAATTTAAAATTTTTTGTGCTGATAATAATTGTTGCACCTTTTAACGATTGCTTGCTTTTATCAGTTACAATCCCGTTTAAACTGTTTTGCGCTGCAACTGTAAATACAATTAATAATAAAGAAAATGTTCCCAGAAATTTTTTCATTTCATCAATTTTAAAATTCACAAATGGGAACAAGGAATAATGCTGGAGAATGTGCCGCTATAATAAAGCTCACCTTCCCTTCGCAGGTATTACCCTGTTCAGGTTCAACGGGTGTAATCTCAGCCTTCTGTTAAGAAAGCACCCCGGGATTTTTCTCTGCGATAATTTATCGCAGGTATTAAAATGCAAATTTAATAATAGAAATTTAAATTTGATGTAACCTTTTATTTAGTTGCACGTTTCATTCAAAAACCAAATTATGCAAAAGATATTTTTCTCTTTATTAATCGCACTTAGTGCTCTTGATCTGAATGCACAGAATGTAGTTCATGATGCTAATGCGCAGGTTCGCAATGTTGGTTCTTTTAATAAAATAAGAGTTTCAAGCGCTATCAGTTTATATTTATCACAAGGCAATACACAAGCTGTTGCAGTAAGTTCAGAAGATGATAAAGCAACAGCAAAAATTATTACAGATGTTTCTAACGGCACATTAAAAATTTATGTTGAAAACGGTGCATGGAATGGCTGGAACTGGGGTAATAAACATTTAAAAGCTTATATAACTTTTACTCAACTCGAAATGCTGGATGCTTCCGGTGCTTGCAGTGTTGAACTTACTGATCCAATTAATGTAGGTGATTTTAAACTTGTTTTATCAGGTGCAAGCAGCATGCGGGGCGATATTAAAGGCAGTGATATAAAATTCGATTTAAACGGTGCATCAACCGCCAAAATCAATCTTTCAGGAACATCTGTAATATTGTCTGAAAGTGGAGCCAGCACTTTTAAAGGCGATGTAAATGCCGCCAGAACTGATTTTGATATTAATGGCGCATCAACAATGGATATTGATGGTACAACAACTGATCTTACCGTAACTGCCAGCGGTGCCAGTAATTTTAAAGGTTCAGATTTGCAGGCCGCAACTTGTAAAATACAAGCTACCGGCGCGTCTTCAGCCAATATTAATGTAAGCAAAACAATTGATGCAACTGCCAGCGGTGCCAGCAGTATTCATTACAGCGGCGATGCTACTTTATCGAATATTGATGTTAGCGGAAGCTCAACCGTTAAAAAGAGAAGTTAAATAGATTGAATTAAGTTTTGTGCGATAGCCTCACTGCTGTATATTTGCCGCCCAATCGCATTAAAATTGCGGTTATAGTTCTTAAATTTCAAAACTTATATATCGCGAGGTAGAGCAGCGGTAGCTCGTCGGGCTCATAACCCGAAGGTCGGAAGTTCGATCCTTCCCCTCGCAACAAAACCAAATCCCGCAAAGCGGGATTTTTTATTTTTATAAACTTAGCAATTGTGCATCTATTTAGCTTTCGTTGCGTCGCACCCTTGTACAATTGATTTTTTAATCAGCATGAAATCTGGCTTCGTAAATATATTTGGCAAACCTAATGCAGGCAAAAGCACTTTGTTAAATGCATTAGTTGGTGAAAAGATGGCAATCGTTTCATCAAAAGTGCAAACAACAAGGCATCGTATAAAAGCATTTCTAACAAAACCTGATACGTATCAAATAATTTTTTCTGACACACCGGGTATCATCGAACCAAAATATAAATTGCACCAGCGCATGATGCAAAATGTAAAAAGCGCGCTGGAAGATGCAGATATAGCTTTGCTGATTGCTGATGTAACGAAAGATGTTGCAGAAAACACAGCGCTTTTTAACAGCCTTAATTTAAAAGTTCCATCCATTCTTGTTTTAAATAAAACAGATAAATTAAAGCAACATAAAATTGAAGAATTAATAACTGCATTCGATCAGTCAGCATACAAAAAAATAATTCCTGTATCAGCTTTAAATAAAATAAATATAGATACACTTTTAGAAACGATTATTGAGTTTTTACCTGAAGGCGAGCCATTTTATAATGAAGATGAATTAACTGATTTACCAACGAAATTTTTTGTAAGCGAAATGATTCGCGAAAAAATATATGAATTATTCAGTGAAGAAATTCCATATCAAACCGCAGTTATAATAAATGAGTTTAAAGAAAAAGAAACGCTTATAAAAATACAGGCTGATATAATTGTGCAGCGCGAAAGCCAGAAAGCAATTCTATTAGGCGAAGGTGGTAAAATGATAAAGCAACTTGGCACTTCAGCCAGGATTGATATTGAAAAGTTTCTCGATCGTAAAATATTTTTGCAACTCTTTATTAAGGTTAAACCAAAATGGAGAGATAATGATTTTCAGTTAAAAGAATACGGGTATTAATATTGCTGATGCAGGATTTTGTGATGTCTGATTTGAGGAATAAAATCGAACAAAAAAAAATCAGAAATCGTACATCGTTAAATCAGAAATAATTATGGGTTTTACAGTAGCAATAACAGGAAGGCCAAACGTTGGCAAAAGCACTTTGTTCAATCGTTTATTAGAACAACGCAAAGCCATCGTTGACAACATCAGCGGCGTTACAAGAGACAGGCAATACGGCATTGCAGACTGGAACGGTAAAGTATTTAATGTAATAGATACCGGCGGTTTTGTTGCTGACAGTGCAGATATTTTTGAAACAGAAATACGCAAGCAGGTTAAGATTGCCATTGAAGAAGCCAATGCAATTATTTTTATGGTTGATGTTGCAACCGGCATTACAACGCTTGATGAAAGTATGGCGGAAATGCTGCGCCGCACAACAAAACCTGTTTTTCTTGTTGTGAATAAGGTTGATAATGCAGAACGACAGTTAGAAGCAACAGAGTTTTATAGCATGGGTTTCGATAATATTTTTTTTCTTAGCAGCATAAGCGGAAGCGGAACAGGCGAATTGCTTGATGGAATTACTGAATTAATGCCGGAAGAAAAGAGTGACGAAGAAACAATAGAAAATGAATTGCCGCGCTTTGCAATAATTGGCCAGCCAAATGTTGGTAAATCTTCCTTATTAAACGCTTTAATTGGAAAAGAAAGAACGATTGTAAGTGATATTGCCGGTACTACAAGAGATACGATTCATACCCACTATAATTTATTTCAAAAAGATTTTGTGTTAATTGATACTGCGGGTTTGCGCAAGAAAAGTAAAGAAAAAGATGATCTTGAATTTTACTCTGTTATCCGCGCCATAAAAGCAATGGATGAAGCAGATGTTTGCTTACTTATTTTAGATGCGGAAAAAGGTTTTACTGCGCAGGATGTAAATATTTTTTCTTTAGCTGCACGCAAAGGCAAAGGCATTGTTTTATTAGTAAACAAATGGGATTTAGTAGAAAAATCAACCAACACTTCAAAGGAATATGAGAAACTGCTGAAAGAAAAGATTGCCCCGTTTACTGATGTGCCGGTTTTATTTATTTCAGCCAAAGAAAAAACAAGAATTTTTAAAGGAATGGAAATTGCTTTGCAGGTTTATGAAAGCCGTAAACGCAGAATTGCTACCAGTAAATTAAACGACGTAATGTTGAAAGCTGTTGAGGCTTATCATGCGCCGGTAGTGCGCGGCCACACAGTAAAAATTAAATATATTATGCAACTGCCAACAGTTGTGCCTTCATTTGCTTTCTTTACAAATTATCCTGACGATATAAAAATGCCTTATAGAAATTATTTAGAAAATCAGTTACGCTTGTCGTTTGATTTTAGCGGCGTGCCGGTAAGAATTTTTTTTAGAAAAAAATAAATTGAACAAAAGTTAGTTTATTTTATACTGCAGCATCCATTCATAAATATTTAACCCGTTTGTGGCCTTCCATGCAGGATCGTACGCCTGAACCCATGCACTATGGCCAACGCCTTTAAGTGTATTAAGTATTGCAGGAATTTTAGGATTATTTGTGTTGATAATATTGGTGTACTTAACTGAATTAGTATAAAAAGCGTCCTGGTCGCCACAAATACTTAAACAAGCAATTCCGTATTTATCTACATTAGTTATTTTATCAGGATCATCTGCAGATGCAGAACTAATAGGAATAATAGCAGAAAATTTTCTTGCTAATTTATCATTGTCTGTAATGCAACTCCATAAACCCCAGCCACCTGAAGAAAATCCGGTTATATAAATCCGTGTGGAATCAATTGGCAGCTTACTTAATAATGTGGCAAGCATAACATTTACCTGGGGTGCGCTCCATCCCCATGCTGTTGGACACTGCGGGCTGCAAACAAAAAAAGAATATGGTTTACCATCTACAGGGTTTACTGCCGTAGCATTAAAACCATTAGCAATATAATTGCTCATAGTATTATCCTGCAACATCAGGTTCAAGTTTGTACCATTTTGGCCTTGTCCGTAAAGATTAATAATCAGCGGAAAACGTTTGTTTATTTCTTTATTGATCAGGTATGGTCGTGGCACCCATAACAATGCCTGCGAAGTTGGGTAGGTAAAATTGCCGGTTGGTAATTGAATAATTTGTTGCCTGCCAATCATTCCAAAAAAAGCCATATCGTTACTGCTTTGCGACAGCGCATTAACCTGGTTAGTGCTATTTGTATTTACTTCTTTTTTACAACTGAAGCTTACAATAAGCATCCATACAGCAAAAAAAGTTTTTAAATTATTGTTCATGTATTATGATTAAGGTTTTCTGCAGCCCGAAAGGTGTTTTAGACAGATTAACAATTCTATAAACGTTTTGTTGGGGGTAACGGCAAGTTAAAATTGTTAATCAGTTTTACTTTAAATCTTTTAATAAAAAATACGAAAAAAAATACCGCATCGCTTTATAAAACAGGATTATTTATTTAATGTGCCGTAATTAAATACAAAAGAAACTAATTTATCTTCGCGTAATGGTTATCAACCTAAGCATTAAACACAGCGTTTTAACTAACTGGATGAGCGAATTACGCAGTGTAGAAATTCAAACCAACCGTATGCGTTTTCGCAGGAATCTTGAACGGATTGGTGAGATAATCGCTTATGAAATAAGCAAAACACTGCCTTGGGAGGAAAAGGAAATTCAAACACCACTTGGCATTCATAACAGCAAATTATTACAGCAGCAACCGGTTTTGGCAACAATATTACGCGCAGGGCTTCCATTACACCAGGGTTTACTTAATTATTTTGATGAAGCAGATAATGCATTTATTTCTGCTTACAGAAAACACCGGCGCGACGGAAGTTTTGAAATAAATCTTGAATACATCAGCACGCCTTCACTTACCAACCGCATACTGATTGTTTCTGATCCTATGCTGGCAACAGGCGCATCATTAGCAGCAGCATTGCAGGCTTTAAAAGATAATGGAACGCCTTCCGAAATTCATATCGTTACTGCAATTGCCACATCTGAAGGTATTGAATACATTATCAGGGAATTTGGTGAAAAATTATATATTTGGTGCGGGGATATTGATGATGAATTAACTGCAAAAGGCTATATTGTTCCCGGTTTAGGTGATGCCGGCGATTTAGCTTTTGGAACAAAAACACAGTTCTGATAAACAAGCAGCAATATTTTATTTTAAGCAGTCTAATATCATAACCTGAAAAGACCTTTAAAACTGTAGTGCGAGATCAACCAAAAAGTTAAGTGATGAAAATTTTAGTTACTATCCTTCTTATACTGATTGCTGATAATATAATGGCTCAGGATCCTCATTTTTCTCAATTCTTTTCTTCACCAATGACGCTTAATCCTGCATTTACAGGCAAATTTAGCGGGCAGGTGCGTGCAGCGGTCAATTACCGCAACCAATGGCCAACTATAAATCGTGCCTACGAAACAGGAACTGCTTCTATTGATTTTCCAATTCTTACAAAACAAATTCCTTCAACAGATACCTGGGGTTTAGGATTTATGGGTTATACCGATAAAAGTGCTGCGGGTGCAGTTGCGTTTAATTATTTTTCTGTTTCCACAGCTTATCATAAAGGTTTAGATGAAGATGGCTATCATCAATTAGGTGCAGGATTTCAGGTAACATATTCCAATATGCTAATTAACACTTCTAAACTAACTTTTGAAGACCAGCTAACTTCATCAGGTTTTACAAAACCAACAGAAGAAGTTTTTAATAACTCTACACTTAAAGCAAATTATGTAGATGTAAATGCCGGCCTTTTATACACTGCGAGTACAACAGATAAAAATAATTTTTATGCAGGTGTAAGCCTTTATCATATCAACCGGCCAAAACAGGAATTTACCGGCATCAATTATAATTTATATCCCCGCGCAACTTTACATGCAGGCGGTTATTTTCCAGTCGGCGTTACTACCACGCTTCATTTAAGTGGTTTATATAGTACGCAGGCAGGAGCGCATGAAACATTACTTGGCGGAGCAATGCAGTTCGTGGCCGGAAATCCTGATGATGATAACCCAACAAGTTTTTATGGTGGCGGATGGGTACGCTTTGGCGATGCCATCATTCCATATATTGGATTAGAATTTAGCGGAATGCGCGTTGGCGTTTCTTATGATATAAATACTTCCAGTCTTAAAACTGCTTCTGAAAGCCGTGGTGGCATTGAAATTTCACTCATTTACATAAAGCAACAGGCAGAAAGCAAAGGATTACCTTGTCCTAAATTCTAACTGCTTCAAAATCGCTTTAAATAAATGCGCTTTATCCGGGACAAAAAAGAGTTTTATGTTAACGTAATAACCCGCTCTGAATTTTTTTGCGCATAGGTTTTTACAAGCGTACGTATCATTTCATTTTCCGGGTAAACGGTAAGGTAATTCTTCAAGTGGCTTGAATCGTAAGATGTATTATTATGCGGCAACAGACCCATTCCGTAAAATTTTCCATTTTCAACCAATATGCAACTTTGCTGATTACCTGTAACAGGTGATTCAACAATTGCAAATGTGCCAAGATTTTTTTGCAGACAGGCAACTGCATTTATTACTTTTTTATTGTAAAAAGATGGCTCAATATCTTCTGAAATAAATGATTGTTTCTGCAAAAAGCATAAAGCAGCATGCAGTTCAAACTCTTTTACCAATCTCCATAAAGTTCTGTGTGCATCACTTAACAAAGCAAAGCTCGCAACCGGTTCTGTGTGTTTATTTTTTTTATCAATAGCAAGGCGCATAAAACCTGCAGAGTCTTCAAACAAAAAAATACCATAAAATTGTTCAGGCCTTTTCTGGCTTAAATTATACGCAGGCCAATGCTTTTTTATTTCAATACTTTCTAAAATAAATGCAGTGAATTCGGTCGGGCACTCAGTAAAAGTTACCTCGTATATATTACGTAAAAATTCCTGCCTTTTTTTACCGGTGTTTAAACCTGTAAAATGGCTAAGCACTCTTTTCTTTAAATTCTTTGCTTTGACAACATAAATTATTTTTCCTTTTGCATTATGGAAATAATAAACGCCGGGAACATAAGGCAGTTTGTTGATATGTTCTCTTGAAAGGTTTGGTGGCAATATTTGCTCATGATTATCTTTTTTAAGAAAATCTTTTATCAGTTTTTCGCCGCCTTCACTCAAAATTTTTTGAAATAAAATAGTTGTTGCATCGGCATCACCGCCGGCACGATGGCGATTAATAACTGGAATATTAAATACCTGGCAAAGATGCCCAAGCCCATATTTTTGTAAACCAGGAAATGCTTTGCGGCTTAATTTGAGCGTACATAATTTTTTGGGCAACCAGTGATAACCATGTTCCAGTAAATGATAACGAATAAATGTATAATCGAAATTTACATTGTGCGCAATAAAAATGCGGTTGTTTAATAAATTAAAAATATTCAGCGCAACTTCTGAAAAATCCGGCGCTGCTGAAACAGCTTCGTTTGTTATACCCGTTAAATAAGTTATATAAGGCGGAATTTTATAATGCGGATTTATCAGTGTTTCATACCGGCCTTCTACTTCAGTTCCATTATACAAAACAATTGCAATTTCTGTAATGCCGTTTTTATCAGGATGGCTGCCTGTAGTTTCTATATCAACAATCGCGTACACAAATACAAAGTAAAAATTTAAAATCAGAAACTAAAAATGAAATCTATTTAATCTGTATCCTTAAAAGTATTATTGCGCATATAAGTTATTTTTGCACACTTAAAAAAAGAATTCATAAGATAAATGGAACTATCAAAAAATTTCAATCATACAGAAGCGGAAGCTAAATGGTATCAGCATTGGCTTGATAAAAAATATTTTAAAAGCGAACCTGATGATACACGCGAGCCATTTACAATTGTAATGCCGCCGCCAAATGTTACGGGTATTTTGCACATGGGCCATTGTTTAAATAATACAATTCAGGATGTGTTAATTCGCCATGCGCGCATGCATGGAAAAAACGCTTGCTGGGTTCCGGGAACAGATCACGCATCTATTGCAACTGAGGCAAAAGTTGTGCAGATGTTGCGTGAACAAGGCATTGCAAAATCATCGCTAAGTCGTGAAGCATTTTTAAAATATGCATGGGACTGGAAAGAAAAATATGGTGGAATAATTTTAGAGCAATTGAAGAAATTAGGTTGTAGTGCAGACTGGGATCGCACTACATTTACGATGGATGATTATTATTCCAAAGCAGTAATTAAAGTGTTTGTTGATCTTTATAGTAAAGGCTGGATTTATCGCGGCGAGCGCATGATACATTGGGATGTAAAAGCGAAAACCGCATTAAGTGATGAAGAAGT
>JBDUEO010000072.1:0-10253 GCA_040002335.1 Parafilimonas sp.
ATTCACCTGGTTTTTTATTGCCTGTAACTGTGCCTGCGCGCTGATGCGTTTCAGCTCTTCCGCCTCCAGCTCTTTTGTTTTATATTTTTTAAAGAATACAAAAATTACATTGGCAATGTGCATAAACAAATTAATACGCGTTGCATACGTAAGCGATAGTTTCATCGCTATTGTAAGCGTATCTAATGGCTGGTGAAGAAAGATATGATCAGCCAGAATAATAAAGGCAATTGAAATAACGGATGCGGCAATAAACCCGCTAATAAAAAAGACTATGAGGAATTTTATTGAATTGGCAGGCTTTATAAAGCGCGATATAATTTTTTCAAGGAAGCGGTTACTTTCCCATACGGATGCTGTTATAAGTAATAAGCAGGTAAGAATTAACCACGCGGGAGCGCTTATCTTATAATAAAAATATACCTCTGAAAAAAGTGTGTTTAAATACGAATAAACAGCCAGTAAAATGATAACCGGATAACGGTATTTTATTTTGAACATGACACCCTAAATATATAAACATTCAGTTTTGGTTGCTACACACAAAACTGAATGTTTTATAAAGTTTTACGGTAATAGAACCTGGTCTATTTTATGAATAACACCATTTGTAGCAACCGTGTTGGCTTTTACAACATTCGCTGCGCTGGTATTGGAATTGCCTTTTACCGTTACAGATGCGGAAGTTGAAATGGTGATGGACCCGCCATTTAAAGTTGTTGCCTGTTCGCCATTGGTAAGATCGGAAGAAAATATTCTGCCACTTACAACATGGTAAGTAAGAATACCGGCAAGCACATCTGGATCGGAGGCATTAATATCGTCAATTGTTGCAAAGCCTGCTGCCCTGAAAGCGTTATTGGTTGGTGCAAACAACGTAAGTATATTACTGCCTGATAATACAGATGCCACATCTGTACTGCCGGTACTTGCGCGAAGCACTGCAGCTACCAGGTAAGTTAATGATGTATCAGCTTGTGCAGAAACTACAAGGTTGCCAACGGCAGGCATTAATACAGCATTTATTTTATGAACAACGCCGTTCGTTGCCATAATATCTGCCTGCGTAACCTGTGCTCCGTTTACAAAAACACCATTGGCATTATTTGTTACAAATACAGAATCTCCGCTGGCTGTAATAACTTTTGCATTTGGGCCCGCAGGCACATCTGCTGCAAGAATTTTTGAATCAATTACATGATACAATAATAAATTGCTAAGATCATCAGTTGGAAGAGAATTAATAACATCGCTGGTAATTCCGGCGGCTGCAAATGCTTCATCCGTTGGCGCAAACAACGTAAAAGGGCCGGGGCCGCTTAGTGTTGTGGCAAGGTCTGCTTTTACGACACCCGTTTTTAAAAGAGATAGATCTGCATCTGCCGATACCACATCTGTAATAGTTCCGGATGCAGGCGGGGCAGGATTATTATCGTTTTTATTACACGAGCTGAAAAGCAAAAAGCCCGACAGGCAAATAGTAACGAAAATTGCAGGTTTTAAAATGAATTTTTTCATAAAAAGATTTTTGTGTTTAATTATTTAGACAACCTGTTAACAATTAAAAAGCCGATATACTTTACTAACCGCCGAATCGTGCAAAAAAAGGTGCAGGTTGCAGTTAATATTAAAGTGTAGGTACACAATTGTTCAGAAGCCTGGTATTTATCTTTCATTCAGGCAGAGAAAAAAATTTTTTGTTGAAATGCTTCATCGAAAATTCCCGTAACATACAGGTAAAAAAGCTTTTGAAGTTGTTAAGTGTTGTTATCAATAATTTCAGACAAATCGCATACACAAAACAGCAAAATATCATCAGGCTATTTTTGTTTGATAGCATTGTGGTGTTTCATTAGTGGAGTATCGTGCGCGGGATTTTATATTGAAGGAAATATAGTTTTGATACGTGAATCGTAAATGTTGAAATGCGAATTCAATCGCTAAACTACTTAACAAATCTGGTTTACTTTGAATGACGTGTGTGCTTTTCAATTTTTATTTTATAGTTTAGCTACGGTTTAAATCATTAACTTTTAAATATAAGTTTGGCTTCAGTTGCCGGAATGATGTAATGCTATTTCCTGCACTTCGGCAATACTTAATACCGTTTTAAAAACCTCACATCACTAACATAAAATGTTTACATACCACCTGCCTCTGCGATTAATGTTATTCATTACACTTTTCTCTACTTCTTGCCGTAATAACACAAAAGAAATCAGTACTACACCGGCTTATGAAGTTCAACGAAATGCTATTCTTAATATAAATGCTGAGCAGCAAAATTTATATCAGAAATTTTCAGGCAAAAGCGAAAGGGCAAAAAGATATAAAGAATTCTGCAACGACAGTTTAATTACAATAACAGGATATGGAAACTTTTTGTACAATGCTTTAGATGCCAGCAACGATTTAGTAGATGGTTATGCTGATACCATTCATGACATGCACCTAAAAATTTATGATAATACAGCAATTCTTACGGGAAAAGCGAAGATGTTTTATTTAATTGATAAAGATACTTTGTATGAGGACATCTGGATTTCAAAGGTTTTTATAAATTTAAAAGGCCAGTGGAAAATGGTTCTTAGAAATTCAGGCCCTTTAGGGGTAAATTATAGAATCCCAAAGTTTATCAGGCAAAAAACCTTACTAAAATATGAAGGTAATTATGGGCTGCCGGGCGATGTTCCAGACACGTTTCGGATAGAGAATAATCATCTATATCAATTTGGGCTAAACAATTTAAAAACTTTGTATTACGCACTTAATGATTCTAGCTTTTTTACAAAAGATGATTTAGGTTTAATTATTTTTAGAAGTAATTCAAAAGGTATAATTACTTATTTTGACTGGACATTGCCAGACGGGCAAATAATAAAAATCCCTAAAAAGTAAATAAAGCATTTTGCCAACAAGTATATTGGCAAAAGCATTGATGAAAATTTTAAACTTCGTCAACAAATCATTTGTCAGCTTAGTTTCCACAGATAGTACAACTACTTATGCCTTGCAATTGCAGTAAAATATTACCAATAATAATTGCAGTTGTTTTAGTAAAGAAAAGTCGCGGCAATGCAACTTATGACTTTTGTATTCAGGCAATAGAGTTGTGTATATTTGGGCGTTCGCAATGATGCTTACGAAATATTATTATGAAAAAAATAAACTATGGCATTGATGCACCTAAAGTAATTCGAAACCTTTTGGTAATAGGGTTTATTTTATCCGTGGCAGCATTTTTACCTCCCAACTTATTTCCTCCTGTTTCCACATTCCTGCATAATAGTGCATTGGCCCCGGCAATTAGTTTAATTGTGGGTGGATCACTAATGTATGCCTATGCAAAATTTGGTAAGATGAAGCATAGAGACAGAATTTTAAAGCTGCATAACTGGAAAGGTGATGAAACAGTTTTAGATGTTGGAACAGGATTAGGATTATTAATGATTGGTGCAGCAAAAAAATTAACCACGGGAAAATCAACCGGTATTGATATTTTCAACAAGTACGATCTTTCTGATAATACAATTGAGCAAACAAAAACAAATGCTGCACTTGAAAACGTTTCCGATAAAGTAGAAATCTTAATTGAGAATATTCTGAATACAAATTTTAGCAACAATCATTTTGATGTAATTCTTTCTAACCTGTGTCTTCATAATCTGTATAAAGCAGACGAAAGAAAACAGGCTTGCATTGAAATAAACAGGATATTAAAACCCGGAGGGAAAGCAATAATATCTGATTTCAAAAACACAGGTGAATACAAAAAAACTTTTCTATCCCTTGGTATGAATGTGCAAAAAGCGGGAACCTATTTTTTTGACACATTTCCACCATTAACTATAATTATTGCAACCAAAATATAACGCAATGTATTTGGCTATAATGATGCGGAAATTTTGGAAAGCATCATTAGCTTTCGGTGCCTGTTATTGAATAAAACATCTTAAATTTGATGTTATGCAATTGCAAGTAGATATAGAATTTGACCAATTAGTTGAAATGGTAAAAAGACTTCCGGCAAAGCAATGGACTAAACTAAAAGCGGAAGATGAAACACCGCCTGCAACAAACACAGAAAGAGAAAAGTTTAAAAAGATTCTTTTGGCGGGGCATACTTTTTCAAAAAAACAATTACAAGCAATTACTGAAACAAGAAAAGCTATAAATAAATGGAGGACAAAATAATCCTCATAGATACTTCTGTACTGATCAATTATTTCCGCAAAACTGATAAAGAAAATTCTGTTTTGATTTCTCTGTTTAATCAGGGATATGATTTCACGATTTCAGCCATAACTTATTACGAAATTTATTCCGGCACAACAAATAACCAGTTTCTTTTTTGGAAAAATATGTTACAAAGAATAAAAGTTTTAGCACTTGATGAATTTGTAGCACAAGCCGCAGTTGCTATAAACAATGAATTGAAAAGAAAGCGTAAACAAATTGAAATAGCAGACCTTTTTATTGCTGCAACTGCAATAGGCAACAACTTACCTTTTGCTACTTTAAACAAAAAACATTTTGACAGAATTTACAAGCTTATTATTATAGGATAAGATGAAAGCAATCTTCGTACTTACTAAATAATATCACTCCACCTTCACCACACCCGTTCTCTTACTTTCACCATTTTCATTAATAGCTTCTATCTGACAATAATAGGGCTTATCTTTTTCCATCGCGCTGAAATATTTTAATACGCATGGTTATTTATCAGGCGACGGTGTTTGACTAAAAACACTTTCATCAAAAAATTTTGCGATGTAATTGGTAAAAAATAAACCTCTGCAACAATCAATTAAAGTTGAGCAGAGGTTTATTTTTTATCAGAATAATATTAATACCAGGTATCGGTAGATTTGTGTGTTACATTGAAATCTTCTTTCATTACCAACGCACTGGTAGTGCTGTTGTATAACTTTACATAATCAACATACCCTGAACCCCTGAAACCAATGGCAATACGTTGCAACTGGCCAATGTTTGTTCCTGTATAAGGAACTTCCCCAATCAGGTTGCCTCCAATATAAGCAGAGATAATATGATCTTTTGCAACCAGCGAAACCACTTCATACGTGCTGAATAAATGATGCAGCCCTTCAAGACCTGTTTGGTAATAATGACCAACGCCAATCTTTGTAAATTTCGAATAATAACCATTAAACTCTACATAAGCAGAGTCTGTGCTGCCATACATATACACGTACACGCTGTTGGTGTATTGAGAGTTTACACTGTCAGTTGGGTTCATAACACTAATGCTCATGCGCACGTTGTCCCCATCAACAACTGCACAATCGGGGGTATTTAAAATCATTTTTGTAACATATACGTTCCGTGTAAACTTGGGCGGTACCATAACATGTGCATAGCCATCAAAGATCATTTTATTATCCGTTGTAAAAATTGTTCTTTCAGGTTTGTTCTGATCGAATTCACCGGTCCATTCACTTCTGCAAACGGGCTCGTCTGCACTAATGTTTGAAGCGGTTTGTGCCGAAAGTGGTGTTTTAGTTTCTTCTTTTTTACAACTGTAAATGCCAAGAAAAATTAAGAGAATGCATGTAAGATTAACTTTTTTCATAGATACATTTGATTTCAAATATAATATGTTCAGATGATTTTTTCCTATAAATTTCGGTTGCAATATGTAAGTTGGCAGCATCCTTGTTCGTTACATTTATAAGTTGCAATAGTAGAATTTTTAAAAAATATTTATTCAACCTTCACCACACCCGTTCTCGCACTTTCACCATTTTCATTAATCGCTTCTATCTGAAAATAATAGGGACTATCTCTTTCCATCGCACTGAAATAATATTCATTTGCATTATACACTATAATACTTGTATATAATTTATCAGGCGCAGTTCCGGTATAAATCACATAAGCATAAGCGTCATTACTTTGCTGCCATTTCAACCATGAATTTCTCCGTTCACTATCGCCACGCAATACAACAAAATGTTTTACGCTATCAGGCTTTGCACCGTTGCCGTTTCCAAAAACACGCAAACCGCTAATAGCGAATTTTCCATCAGCCATGTGAATATTTTCAAGCTTTATAAATCTTGCTTCAATTGGTTTTTCTAATTCAACATAATCATGCGGCACATCAGTTTTGTTATTGCTTTTATCAACCAAAACTTTCCATGTTCTTCCATCAAGTGATGAATACAATTTGTATTGATGATAAATTGTTGTGCTCTTTCCCAATATATCTGCATCCTGATCTGCATAATTAATTTGAATAGCTTTTACGGTATCAACAGCTCCCAAATCAGATTGAATCCATTCGCCTTTATTTGATGTTTTTGCGCACCAGTATGTTTTAATACTTTCATCAACAGCATTGTTGGGTTCATAGTTTCCAAATGTTGATGAAACCTGCACAGGTTTATTATAATTTAATAACATCCAGCCGGTAAAATTTCCTTGTATATGATCTTCATTTTTGTGTGAAGGCAAGTAGGTTGGATAATCTCCAAACGCTGTGTTGCAATACAGAATATCATCTTTATCAAAACCGGCAGGCCAAATTCCAATGCGTCGTTCAAAATTATTTTTTATGTTGATGATCATCGTGCTTACGTGCCACCAATTACCATGCACATCCTGGTATGTTGCACCATGACCGGCACCTGTTGCAAACCCGCCGGGCTTAAATGAAAATGGATTATGTGATTGATACGTGAATGGTCCGAGTGGTTTATCGCCAACATAAACACCATCACCATAACCGCTGAATTCTGTGCCCGGCGCGCCGTATTGCAGGTAATATTTGTTGTTGTGTTTCGTCATCCAACTGCCTTCTATAAATGGCTTTAAAAATGTATTGTCGTGATACTCGCCAAAACGTTCCCAGCCATGTATAGTATCATTCAAATGCAACAACGGAACGCGTTCACCAATGGGTTGAAATGTTGTGCGGTTTATTTCCTTGCCGTATGTTGGAAAGGTATTGCTTGAGCCAAAATAGATGTATAATTTATTATCACCGTCTGCTAAAAATCCGGGATCCCATGCGCCAACTTTAAATGAATCTGTTGCATATTTCCAGTTATCAATAGTTGGGTTTGTGCTCATCCATAAGGGGAAAGCTTGTGTGTATGTTGAACCGATAACCAGCATTGTATCATGCAAAACAACAACTGCCGGTGCGCACAATTCATCATACACATTTGCATCAGGCTTTAAAAATTTACGCGGAATAAATTTCCAGTGCAACATATCTGTGCTCCACCAATAACCCCATTGATTTGTAGAGAATAAAAAATATTTATCCTTATATAAAACAATTACCGGGTCTGCAGTTGCACGATGTTTTCCCTGCTCAGAAAAGTTTGGAATAGGCGTAAACCCATAGTCTATATTTATAGGATTGCAATATGTTTTTTGCTGCGCATGTAATCCATCAAACAAAAAAACAAAAAAAATAATGGCAAGTGTTTTTTGATGCATAACAAACAATTAACTGAACTACAAAACAAATAAACGCAAATATTTTTTTGTAACTGATGAATGGTTGATGCAGTTACATATAATATTGCATGTTATAACGGTATCTTAAAGCAACATAGCCATGCAACAAACAGAAAAATATGTAGCAGCGCAAGGCAAAGCGAAACCAGCGGCAGGTGCATCAAAATCAATTGTAATTATTGGTGCATTGTTTTTCATTTTTGGTTTTGTTACGTGGGTTAACAGCACGCTTATTCCATATCTTCAAATTGCGTGTGAATTAAATACATCGCAGGCGGTTTGGGTAACTTTTGCATTTTATATTTCTTATGCTGTAATGGCTTTTCCATCATCGTGGGTTATTAATAAAGTGGGTTTTAAAAAAGGAATGATGTATGGTTTGATAGTGATGTCATTGGGTGCGCTCATTTTTATTCCTGCTGCACATACCCGCACATTTGGATTATTTCTTACCGGATTATTTGTAATTGGAATTGGGCTGGCATTATTACAAACAGCATCTAATCCGTACATAACAATTCTTGGGCCGATAGAAAGTGCTGCAAAGCGAATGAGTATTATGGGCGTTTGCAATAAAACGGCCGGCGCTATTGCGCCATTAATTATGGGTGCTGTGTTATTAAAAAACATGAATGGTTTTGAAACAAATCTTTCAACTTTAAATGCTGCAGAAAAAGCTGCAAAGCTTGATGCGCTTGCGTCGCAGGTGGTGATACCTTATATTATTCTTGCTATTGTGCTGGCTGCGCTGTCGCTTATGATACGGTTTTCACACTTGCCCGATATTAAAACTGAAGAGGAAGAAACAGCAGGTGAAACAAATACAAGCCAGCGGTCCATCTTTTCTTATACTTATTTATTTCTGGGTTTTATTGCTTTGTTCTTATATGTTGGTGTTGAAGTTATGGCGGGAGATATTATACAGGTGTATGGAAAAGAGATAAATATTCCGCTTGATATTGCAAAGCATTTTACCACTTACACAATGATCGCTATGCTTGCATCTTATTTATTAGGTATAGCATTAATTCCAAAATATATAAGCCAGGACAAAGCGTTGCGCATTGCTGCTGTGCTCGGCGTAATTTTTTCACTCTGCGCAATTTTTACTTCAGGCTATACATCAATTTTATTTATTGCCTTGCTGGGTTTTGCAAACGCGCCTGTTTGGCCTGCATTATGGCCGCTTGCACTTGATGGATTGGGTAAGCATATTAAAACAGGATCTGCTTTATTAATTGTTGGTATTGCCGGCGGGGCAATACTTCCAAAAATTTGGGCCATGCTTGGTGAACATGTTGGTTTGCAGAAAGCGTTTTGGATTTTAGTGCCTTGCTATCTTTTTATTTTTTATTATGCAGTCTCGGGCAATACCATTGGAAAGAAATTAAAACGAAACAAGCAAGTTGAGCGTACAACTTAATTGAAGCATTTCGTTGCTAAAAAATAGCGCGGCGTAATGGAATAATACAGTTCAATTTCTAAAGGCGATTCACCCAATTCAAGTTGTAAAAAAGAACACTCAGGATGCATTTGCCATAGAAAAACATTAGGTGTACCATTTTTAAAAACTTCCGGTAAAAAATCTTTTAGCGAACCGTTGGCGCAAGCTTCTTCCAGCTTTTCTTCCGGCGAAAGTTTGCTGTTTTCTGCGTCATTATTTATATCCAGTTCCCGCTCTGCAAATGAACTGCGCAGTATTACTAAAATTTCCTGTTGCATAAAGTTTGGTTTCAAAGTTTTTAATAATTGTTATCAGGTTTTATATAAAGAAACATTAAACATTACAACAATTTCAGGCAAATGCATAAACGTTAAACTTTATTCTTTTATCGTTGGAATATTGTTTGTCAATAATTTTTTCAACTGCTTTACATGAAGCGAAAATCAATTCTTTAACTTGCGCCAATGCAGGATTATTTGAAGGGATTGAACGAACCACAAAGGGAAGCATCTTTACACATTACCGGACCGTTAATGATTGTTGCCGGCGCAGGCAGTGGCAAAACAAAAGTGCTTACCACGCGCATTGCAAATTTGATGGCGCATGGCGTTGATTCATTCAACATACTTGCGCTAACCTTTACCAATAAAGCCGCTGCAGAAATGAAGGATCGTGTTGAAAAAATTCTGGGCAACACAGAAGCGCGCAATTTATATATCGGCACTTTTCACAGTGTATTTGCAAGAATTTTAAGGGCTGAAGCCCCACGCATTGGTTATCCCAGCAACTTTACTATTTATGATACGGATGATAGCCGCTCTGTTGTAAAAACGGTGGTAAACGAATTAAATCTTGATGATAAATTATATAAAGCAAATGTTGTTTACAACAGAATTTCATCTGCAAAAAATGCATTGGTTGGCCCTGATGAATATGCGAATGATTATTATTTACAACAGGAAGATATGCGCACCAACCGGCCTGCATTAGCATCAGTTTACAAAGCTTACCAGGCACGTTGTTTTAAAAATGGCGCGATGGATTTTGATGATCTTTTATTTAAGATGTATGAGTTGCTGCGCGATTTTCCGGAAGTGTTGCACAAGTACCAGCATAAGTTTAAATATATTTTGATTGATGAATACCAGGATACAAACCCGGTTCAATATCAAATAACAAAACTGCTGGCTGCCGTGCATGAAAATATTTGTGTAGTGGGCGATGATGCACAAAGCATTTATAGTTTTCGCGGCGCTACCATTGAAAATATTTTACAGTTTCAAAAAGATTATGATGATGTAAAAGTGGTAAAGCT
>JBDUEO010000073.1:0-10150 GCA_040002335.1 Parafilimonas sp.
CAAAGCCATCACCGAATTTTCTGCGAAAAATGTTTCAGAAGAAAATTTAAAAGATGAGCTTCATCAATCAAAAAAACAATACCAGCAAAAGCTTCTTTTATCGTTGTTTGATTTAACTGCTGCATCAAAACAATATTCGGAATTACATGTAACAGTAAAAGATAACGCGGCTGCTTTTAACGCAGCATTATTGCCATGGATTGTTGAAGCAGAGAATAAAATAAACGCTGTTGAAAACGTTACAGCAAAATTTAAACATCAACTAAACAAATTATTTGCAGATGATAGTTTGCCTGAAGAAAACAATCAACTTCAGCAACGGCTTTCTGTTGCATCTGATTATTTTATACAACAATTAGATGATTTGATTACATGTCTAAAACAATCGCCCGCAACAACGGATAGTAAGCAACATGCAAAAGCTTATAACGATTCGCTGAAAGAAATTTTTGTTGTGCTTGCCGAAAAAAAACATTTACTAAATTGTTGCACTCCGAATTTTAGCGTACAAAGTTATTATCAACATAAGAAAAATTTTATTGTTCCGGCGTTTAGTGTAAATGCTTATGCAACTGCATCCATACAAAAAACAGAAAGCGCACATCCTTTATTGCATAAAAAATTACGGGAGTTGCGCAACAAAATCTGCGAACAAAAAAATGTGCCGGTGTATTATGTTGCAGGCAGCCAAACTATTGATGAAATGGCAAATTATCTTCCGCAGAATTTAGATGACCTGATTAAGATAAATGGTTTTGGCCAGGCAAAAGCAAAACAATACGGCCATGCATTTCTTGAAGTGATTCTTGATTATTGCAGCGAACATAAACTATCATCTTTAATACAAACAAAACAGCCCAAGAAAGAACGCAAAGAAAAAATAGTTAAAGAAGAAAAGGAAGATACAAAAAGCGTAAGCTATAAGTTACATAAAGAAGGCAATTCTGTTGCTGAAATTGCAGTCATACGCAACTTTGCTGTTTCAACTATTGAAAGCCATCTTGCTTTTTATATTCAACGCGGAATAATTTCTGTAAACGAACTGGTGAAAACAGAAAAGCTTGTTTTAATAGAACCACATCTTAAAGATTTTGACGGTATTTCCATTGTGCCTTTAAAACAAAAGTTAGGCGATGCTGTAAGTTTTGGCGAAATAAAAATGGTGCTTGCATCAAAAGAATGGGAAAAATTGCAGGCAGAAAATAAATGAAAACGGACGCTAACTTTTTAAAGAATAAAATTGATCAGCCGCTTTTTTTGCAGGAATCCATGAAGCAATAACAGCTATAATTAATACTGTAACACCTACCAATATAAAATCCTGCGGCACCATTTGTACCGGATAATAATCAATAATAAAAGTGCCGCCTTCTAATTTAATAAGATGATATTTCATTTGAAGAAAGCAAATAGCAACTGCCAGCAACATACCTAAAATTCCGCCTGTGCCTGCAAGTAAAAAGCCTTCACTTAAAAATATTTTCTGCACGCGGTTTTCAGATGCGCCCATTGCTTTTAATACAGCAATATCTTTTTCTTTTTCAAGCACCAACATGGTTAATGCGCCAATCATATTAAAAGCTGCTACTAAAAGTATGAGCGAAAGAATGCCATAGATCACCCATTTTTCAATTTGCATTACGGTAAACAAACTTTGGTTTTGCTCATAACTTGTTTGCACCAGAAAGTTAGCACCCAATAATTTTTGCAGTTGTTGCTGAATATCTTTTACATCATGGTTTTTAGCTGTTGCAATTTCAATTCCGGTATATTGATTTGGATCAAGGTCTAACATATACTGAACAAACCCAAGATTGGTAAAAACATATTTATCATCAAACTCCTGTTGTACAGAAAAAATGCCTGCAGGTTTTACCTGGTAAGAATGCATGGCATCGAGACTATTAAAATTTTTTGCTTTGCGGTTGGGTAAGTAAACAACAATATCTGATAAAGGCGATTGAGGATCTGCGCCCACCGCATCTGCAATACCGGAACCGGCTACAATTGCGGGCGCATCTGTTGTGCCAAGATCATATTTACCAGAAGTAATGTAATGCGATAATTTATTTACCGTATTATAATTTTTGTCAACACCTTTTAAATATGTAATGGTTTGATAATCGCCATTTACCAGAACTGCTTTTTCTTCTACCGTAAAACTAATGGCGCGCACGCCAGGGACAGATTGTATTTTTTTGGTAAGCGTTTCATCCGCCGTTAAAAATTTGCCTTGTTTCGGAGCAACTTTTATATCAGCATAAAAATCGCCATACAAATTTTTTACAAGTCCCTCAAAGCCGTTGAATACACTTAATACAATTATTAATGCAGCCGTGCTTACTGTAATTGCAATCATACTTATCCATGCAATAATGTTGATGGCATTGGTAGATTTTTTTGATTTAAAGTAGCGCCAGGCGAAAAGAAAGTTCATAGTCGCTATCTCCTAAAGAGGAAATTTTATATGCATGAAATTTAATTATTGTTCTTTCTCCGCTTCAGGGTTTGGAGATTGATTTATATGTTTAAATAGTTCTTCCATTTTAAATACATGATCCAGCGTATCATCAGCATAAAACTTAAGCACAGGCATTCGCCTGAACTGGTTTTTTACCCGTGCGGTTAATTCTTTTTTTACTTCCCATGCGCGTGTTTCTATTTTTTTTAGCGCCGCTTCTTCATTCTGCACTTTATACATGCTTACATATATTCTTGCTTCCAGTAAATCCGGTGTAACTTTTACTGATGATATAGAAACCATGCCGCCATCAATCATATTTAAATTCAATCTTCTGAAAATATCATTTAATTCTTCTGATAAAACTGCAGCAACCTGTTTTTGTCTTTTGCCCTCTTCCATATAAATCCTTTTTGTAAAATTAGCATGAATTAAACTATTACCTGTGCCGTTATCAATTTATAACAAAACCGTGCTTTATATGATATTGATGAAAGAAAATATAATGATTTTTGCCAATGATTTTTTTATGTAAATTTATATGTTGAGCATTCTAAATTTTTCAGCGGCAACCTGTTTATGATTAAAATAAAGCAAACAAATTATCTGCAAACAGATGCTTTTTGTTTGGCAGCTTCGCTGGCAAGCATTCTTGAAAACAGGATGGAAGATTACCCGCCTTTGCAAAGTGTTGAAAACTGGTATGTATCGGTAAATAATTATTTACACACGCTTGGTTATAATCTTGTGGTTATAGAAAAGCCACACGCGAGTGCGTTGTTTGGCTATCATTTAATAATAGGCACAGATGAAGTTACCGGCAAAATGCATTGTGTTGTTGGTAAAGATGGAACGATAATTCATGACCCTTGTGCTATTAGAAATAAACATGCTTTATTACACAACATTTTTTATGGAATAATTTCTAAAGTTTTTTTATAAAGAACTAAAACGGCAATTCAAAAAAGTGTTTTTAATTATTTAAGCTTCGACACTTTTTTTAACTGGCTGCCTTCAATTGTAAGATCATTATCAACAATGCGATTATTATATTGTTGCAGAAATGCGCGCAAGTGAGCGGTAATTGCTTTGGCAGTATCGGGCATGTTGTTTAATAAATTATGCTGCTGTGTAAAATCTGTTTTGTAATTATAAAGCGCTTCGGCTTTATCGTTATTGTACTGAAGCAGGTAATCGTTCCAGAAATAATTATATGAATTATTGAAATAGTTGATTGCGTAAGGTGTCTTATCTTCTTTAAAAACATCTCTGCCAAAAGCTATATAAGGTTTATCGTAATTAAGATAGCCTAATACCGTTGGCATAATATCCATTTGATTGATCATTTCCTGTTTAAAATAAGACCAGTTTGGCTGCGGTTTGTAAAAGAAGATTGGTATGGATGATGTGCCCGGCACTGAATGATATTTTGGATACTGCGATTGAAAGGCCACATGATCTGCAGTAAAAACAAACAACGTGTTTTTAAACCACGGCATTTTTGATGCTGTTTGAAAAAAGCGGCGGATAGCAAAATCTGAATATTGTATGGTACGTTGCACAGGCATTGGGCCGCCTTTAAAAACACTGTCGTATTGTTTAGGTAACTTAAATGGATCATGCGAAGAAACCGTAAAAACCGTGGTTAAAAATGGCTGGCGAAAAGTATTCATTTTATTAGCAAAGAATTGCAGGAATGGTTCATCCCAAATGCCCCAAATGCCGTCATAATCTTTATCATTGTTGTACTCTGTTTTACCAAAATAATCATCAAAGCCTGTGGTTTTAGAAAACGCTAAAAACCCCATTGAGCCATCTGCAGCACCATGAAAAAAAGCGCTGTAATAGCCTTTGTTTTTTAACAGCGAAGCAATGCTGTTTACTTTATCGCCTGAATATTGAGTTAAAATATAAGGCACCTGTAACGAAGGCAGGCTGCATAAAACAGAAGGCATGGCTTCAATAGATTTATGGCCGTTTGCAAATGAATACTGGTAAGCGCGGCTTTGCCCAATCAGCGAATCAAGAAATGGTGTATAGTCTTTGTAATCTTTGCCTGCATCTTTATTATACGCACCAATAAATTCTTTTGAAAAACTTTCCAATATAAAGATCACCACATTATTTGGCCGGAACGATGCTGTATCACCAGGTGTGTGCAATGGTGTAAATACCTGGTTCAATGCTTCATCAGATGGATAATAATTTACCTTTTTAATTGTTTCTGTTGTAGATGTGCGAATGAGTGCAAAAGGTGTGTTTAATACAATGGCTGCATATTGCGGTTTCACGCTATACTCTGGCGCATTGCTTAAAGTAATCGGGCGTGTACTGTGTGCAAAACCACCACGTACACCTGCTACAAAAAGTATAATACAAACCACCATTATTATAATTCCTGATGTATAGCGCAGCCATAAATTTTTTATTTGCGGTCCGCTATAGTCTATCTTTTCATACAATTTTTTCAGGCACCAAACCAACACAACAAACAGTAATACGAGGTACCAGTAAGTAATAAAAAAATGAAAGAAAAGCGAACCTATATTTTGCTCGTTCTTAAATTGCGAAAAGATGCTGAGTGTTGTTCTTGCAAGCGTAACACGATAATAAATAAAATCAATAACGTTTGTGGCAATAGCAACGGAATTGACTATTATAAAAACCCATTTTAGTATTTTCTTGTACGTAGCATTAAAGCGGTAAGGATGTGGAATTATGATTAATAAAATGAACAAAATATTACTATACAAAACGCCCGACAGATCGAAAACAAGGCCACCTGTTAGCAAATGCAAAAAAATGCCCGGCGTTACACCCGGAAAATAACTTGTATTAAAAAAATAAAAACCAATGCGGCAAAGTGTATAAAAAAACATAGCCAGCAGCAGGTATAATACCATCGCTACATAAATGTTTTTATACCAGGGTATATTTTTTTTAGTTGCCAGAGAATTCATAATGCTGTTTTATTTTTTGCAGGCCACACAAGCTGTAATACCTGCGATATTTTTTGTGAAAGGATGAAGAATATATTACCATAAAAATTGAAATAATTATGTTTAACTGATCTGTATTTATGGTCGTATAAGGTCAAAACTATCTTTTAATATTTGTACTTTAAATTCATCAGCAGTTGCATAAGGATCGCCATCAATATGCAAAGGTGCATGTTTTAAATTTTTTATTGTAAGTACATCTGTTTGAAAATACAACACTGCTTTCTCAGCATTTTCATTCCCATATAATTGCAGTTTATTATTACCGCTTATTTGTTTTAATACTGCAAATGCCAGTTTCGCTTTATGCATTTTTTGCACAATTACAATATCAAGCAAACCATCGTTCAGCTTTGCTTTTGGCGCTATGGTTACGTTGTTGCCAAACTGGTTGCTGTTGGCAATATTTATACAATATGCATCAGTAAAAAAACTATGATCGCTCATTATAATTTCAAAACGGTAAGTGTGCGCTTTTAAAAAATGTAAAAAAGTTTGTTGAATATAAGTGGCTAAACCACGTTTGGAACGCATGGCAAATTCATGCGCAACAGCAGCATCAAAACCAAGGCCGCTTAACATACATGCATAATTATCGTTGATTAAAAATGCATCTGTTTTTTTTGCAGTTTCATTAAATATTAATTGCAATGCGCGGTTTGTATTTTTAGGAATGCCTGCTGTAAAAGCAAGGCCATTGCCACTACCTGCCGGTATTATTCCAAATTGTACATTACAGTTGCGCAATGCACCGGTTATTTGATTTATCGTTCCATCGCCGCCGGCAATAACTACGTCAGTAAATTCTTCTTCTTTAATTTTTCTTTTCAGCAAATCGTATTCGCCTTTTGCATTGGCGATGAAAAATTCAAATGGTAAATTTTTTTCCTTGGTAGCTGCTTCTATTTTTTTAAGCAGTGTATCTTTTCTTTTTGTACCAGATATTGGATTGTAGATATAAATTATTTTCCTGCTCGTTATTTCATTCATTGTACAAATGAATTGTTTATATGTGATGCAAAAAGTGTGATCAGAAACAGTTTAATCAGGCTAAATTAAATTGAATTTAAAAAGAGTGTTGTAAGATTAATATATAGTTCACAAACTAAGGTTGCCGTTTTTGTTATACAATCCTTTTATAATAAATATGCAATGGCAATAAAGACGCACGTAAATATTCTTTTAAATTTTGTAAGATATTTGGCATTCAGCCTGGCAATAAACCGATCACCTTTGCTTTTTAAACTGAAAAAAATAATTATTAGATTGCAATAGCAATTATTAAACTTCATTTTATTATGGAAAAGAAATTACAGAACCAGGTAGCCATTATTACCGGTGCAAGCAGCGGCATTGGCGAAGGCTGCGCTAAAGCACTTGCAGAAGCAGGCGCAACCGTAGTAATTAATTACCCGGTTGATGCTGCGAAAGATATGGCAGATACAGTTGTTGCGGCGATAACTGCTGCGGGTAATATAGCCATTCCTTATAAGTGCGATGTAAGTAAAGAAGATGAAGTAATAAAAATGTTCCAGGATGTGATTGCACAATTTGGAACCGTTGATATTTTGATAAACAACGCAGGCTTGCAACGCGATTCAAAGTTCGAAGAGATGTCTTTAGAAACATGGAATTTTGTTATCGGCGTAAACTTAACGGGCCAGTTTTTATGTGCGCGTGAAGCGATAAAAGAATTTTTAAGAAGAGGTGTTGATGAAAAGCGAAGCAAAGCTGCTGGTAAAATTATTTGTATGAGCAGTGTACACCAGGTAATTCCGTGGGCAGGCCATGCAAATTATGCTGCAAGCAAAGGCGGCATTATGCTGATGATGAAAACGATTGCACAGGAATTTGCGCCAAGAAAAATTCGCATTAACAGTATTGCGCCGGGTGCTATTGCAACACCTATTAATAAAGATGCGTGGGATACTTCAGCGCATCTTCAGAACTTATTAAAATTGATTCCTGAAAAACGAATTGGTACTGTTGAAGACATTGCCAAGGTTGCCGTTTTCTTAGCAAGTGATGATGCAGATTATATAAACGGAACTACCTTATTTGTTGATGGCGGAATGACTTTGTATCCCGGCTTTGCAGATAACGGATAAAATATTGCGTACTAAAATTTCATTCGTTCAACCATCTTTTATTTTCCGCATTATTCATAATCAAAATAAAAAATTGCTATACTTTTTTATTTAAAGCACGACGTTTTATTACTGTTTATATAAAATTACAGCGCTAAAAGGTTCTATCAATATGCTGCCGTTTACCATTGCATTATTTGAATAGTGATAGTTCTTTGTATCAACATGCCATGCACCGCCGGCAACATTAATTGTTTGCGCTTCGTTGCTTCCATTAAAAGCTATACACACCGTTTTCCATGTATCATGCACCAAACTTCCATTTATAGTATAAGCAATAATATTTGCTGATGTGGCGGTGTTAAAAATAATTGCATTTTTTATCAGGCTGTCTGTTGTTAACCGAAAAGCAGGATGTTGTTTTCTTATGCTGATGAGATGCTCAACATATTTTGTTACTGAATCATATTTTGTTTTATCGTTCCAGTTAATCTCATTAATGCTGTCGCCTTTATCGAAAGAATTATCAATGCCATTTTTTGTTCTTAAAAATTCACTGCCTGCATGCAAAAACGGAATGCCCTGCGAGGTAAGCACAATGGTTAAAGCCAGCTCCTGCATGTGTATGCGTTCAGGTATTGTGGTGCCGGGTGTTGACAAATTTAATTTATCCCACAGCGTATTATTGTCGTGACATGAACAATAGGTAATGGTATTAAAAGGTCCGGTTGCGTAAGGCGCTTTTGAATAATTTACTTCAGTATAATTTATTTGCGGATGATAGCAGGAAGCAACAATGCCAAACATAACAGATGGTTTCATGGCAACTTTGCCGCTTGCAAACCCGCGGTCATTTATATCGAATACGCTTCCTTTTATAGCATCTCTTATATCATCACTAAACACGGCAATATTGTGCAGCTTATATGCATTTGCTTTTATCGCACGCAGCGAATCAGGCAACGGCGATGCACCTGCTGTCCATCCTTCACCATATAAAATAATCCCTGGTTTTATTTTGTGCAATGAATCAGAAATTATATTCATGGTTGTAATATCATGCACACCCATCAGGTCAAAACGAAATCCGTCAATATGGTATTCATTCACCCAATACAATACACTTTCCAGCATAAACTTTCGCATCATCGGGCGTTCACTTGCTGTTTCATTTCCACATGCTGTTGCATTGGAAAAACTTCCGTCAGCATTATGCCTGTAATAATAACCGGGCACCAACTGGTTAAAGACAGAATTGTTTGTGGAAGCTGTATGATTGTACACCACATCCATAATAACGCGCAAGCCATTTTTATGAAATGTTTCGATTAATTGTTTAAACTGTTTTATGCGTGTAACGCCATCATAAGCATTGGTACTGTACGAACCTTCAGGCACATTATAATTCAACGGATCGTAACCCCAGTTATATTGCGCACGGGAAGTATCTGATTCATCAACCGAGCTAAAATCAAAGCAGGGCAGCAGGTGCACATGTGTAATGCCTAATTCTTTTAAATGATCTAAACCGGTAGATAAACCCGCTGCATTTTTTGTTCCTTTTTCTGTAAGCCCCAAAAATTTTCCTTTATGTTGTATGCCTGAATTTGCATCAATAGACGCATCGCGCACCTGTAATTCATATATCACCGCATCAGTTGGATTATTTTGTAAAAATGAAGGGCTTTTATCGTTGTTCCATCCAGCGGGATCTGTAGTTGCGAGATCAACAACCATTGCACGCTTACCATTTATACCAACGGCAACAGCATAGGGATCGGGCACTTCATTCATCCACCTGTTGTTAATGTTTACGCTAAAATCGTAAAATACATTTTTAATATCTTTTTTGATGGTGATATACCAGGTGCCCTGTTCTCCTTTTTGCATATCGAGTGTTTGCATAGGTTCGCCGCCAGTTCCATCTTTATAGAAAAATATTTTGGCATCTGTTGCTGTGGGACTCCAGATCCTGAAACGCGAAGAATCTTTGCTGTATTGCAATCCTAACCAACCCGAATAAGCAGGATAACCGCTAAAATTCTGAGCCGTAATATTTGTAATAAAAAAAACAATAAGAGCCGCTGAAAGCAATGTGCGCATTATGCAATATTTGCAATAAAGATAAATGAAGCGTTGCAGATGAAACCATCGGCGATTTTGGTGTTAAGGTTGGGTAAGATTCCTTTATCAATTACCCGAATTAAAAAAGGCTGAATCAAAAGTTTGAGTCAGCCTTTTTTTTATATTTTATACTTTTCCTTTATCTTTTTTGTCTTCTTTTAGGGAAGAAGTTACCTGTTTTAATTTTGCTTGATTCACCTTCCGGTGCTCCATAATGTGTCATTGCACAACGGAAACCTATTGTAGAGCTACTTTCATATTCCTCCATAAAACGGCGCGCTCCGGGGCTTAACCAATATGGCATATCCAGCCAGCTTCCACCTTTTACCACCCTGCTTTGGTCGCTGATAAGTGTGGTAACACCATAACCATAATAATCACGGCTTGTTGAATCTCCATCAAGATAATCTATGGCATAAGAACGCTGGTAATTGCGGCGATCTGCCAAAGCAGAGTCGCTTTCCGGAATCATTTTAATT
>JBDUEO010000074.1:0-10124 GCA_040002335.1 Parafilimonas sp.
TATTAGGAATTGACCTTGCAACCTTTCCGGATTTCCCTGCTGAAATTCGTGCGCCACAGGGTACAATACCCGGTGTAAGTGGCTTTCAATTACGGTTTTCCTCAGATCGTGTTTTTACACCCGGTGATATGTGCGATGTTTTGGTTGCAATGAATGCCGCAGCTTTAAAAGCAAACCTTAAAGGCTTAAAAACAGGCGGAAAAATTATTGCGAATATTGATGGATTTGATGCAAAAAATTTACGGCTTGCCAATTATGCTGATGGCATTAATCCTTTAGAAAATGACAGTCTTGAAAATTATGATGTAATAAAGATTGACGTTACCAAACTTACGCGTGAATCTTTAAAAGAATTTCCTGAATTAGGCATGAAAGAAAAAGACCGCGCAAAAAATATGTTTGTGCTGGGCTTTTTATATTGGATGTATAACCGCACTTTAGACAACACCATAAGATTTCTTACAGAAAAATTCAGCAAGAAAGAAAACATTCTTAACAGCAACATAAAAGTATTGCAGGCTGGTTATAATTATGGCGATACAACCGAAACATTTACTACCCGTTATAAAGTGGAAAAGGCAAAAATGCCTGCAGGTACTTACCGAAGTATTATGGGTAACCAGGCGCTGGCTTATGGTTTGATTGCAGCCAGTAAAAAAAGCGGGTTGCCTTTATTTCTTGGCAGTTATCCAATAACACCTGCATCAGATATTTTGCATGAATTAAGTAAGCATAAAGCATTTGGTGTAAAAACATTTCAGGCAGAAGATGAGATTGCAGCTATCACTTCTGCAATAGGTGCAAGCTATGGCGGAAGCCTTGGCGTAACAACCACATCAGGCCCGGGCATGGCTTTAAAAGCAGAAGCAATGGGTTTGGCAGTGGTGCTCGAAATTCCTTTACTCATAATAGATATTCAGCGTGGCGGGCCATCAACCGGCCTTCCTACAAAAACAGAACAAAGCGATTTGCTGCAGGCATATTATGGAAGAAATGGCGAATGCCCGATGCCGGTAATTGCATCGCGCACACCAAGCGATTGTTTTGATGCTGTGTTTGAAGCAGTGCGCATTGCCGTGCAACACATGACGCCAGTAATATTTTTAAGCGATGGATATATTGCGAATGGTTCAGAACCCTGGCGCTTTCCAAAGAGTGATGAGTTGCCTGAAATAAAAGTAAAATTCAAACCAGGTTTGGATGAAGATGAACCAACTTTTTTGCCGTATAAACGTGATGAGAAACTGGTGCGGCCATGGGCAATTCCAGGCACTGCAGGTTTAGAACACCGCATTGGCGGATTAGAAAAACAAAACATAACAGGCAACGTAAGTTATGATCCGGAAAATCATCAGTTGATGATAAATATCCGCGAACAAAAAATAGAAAATATTGCTGATTATATTCCATTACAAACTTTAGACAGCGGCCCTGAAAACGGAAAAGTTTTGGTGCTCGGCTGGGGAAGCACTTACGGTGCTATTAAAAGCGCAACCAAACAATTACAAGTGGAAGGATATGCCGTAAGTCATGCACACTTGCGTTACTTAAGACCTTTTCCCAAAAACCTTGGTGAGATCTTAAATAATTTTGAAACCATTCTTGTTCCTGAAATTAATAATGGACAGCTTGTAAAAATTATACGTGATAAATTTTTGGTTGATGCAAAAGCGTATAATAAAGTAATGGGGATTCCAATTACAAAAACAGAATTGGTAGAAGAGATAAGAAGGCATGTGTGAATGCAAAAGGTGTCAGACACTCTGCGAGTGTTCAGGCACCGATAACACATACTTTTTCACGTTCCATTTATCAGCATCAACCATATCACCAATATATTTCATTCCGCATTTTTCCATGATCCTCCATGACGCAATATTTTCAGGTAACACAGTTGCCACAATGCGTTTTAATGTAAGATTGTTGAAGCCAAAATCAATCGTTTCTTTTGCAGCTTCATAACCATAATCTTGTCCCCAGCAATTTTCTTTAAAGCGATAACCTAAATCAATTTCATCTTTTTCCTTTATGTATTTCAATCCGCACCAGCCAATAAATTCATTATTCGAATTTAAATGAACTGCCCATCTTCCATGGCCATATAATTTATATTGCGGAACAATAACATTGAGTAAAATATCATTTATGTTTTCTAAAGTTGGCGCAGGTTCATGCACATATTTTATAACGTTAGGATTGCTGTTGAGATCAAACAAAAGTTGGATATCCTTCTCGTTGAACTCGCGAAAGTATAAGCGGGAAGATTGGAAAATGATGTTCATGAAAATAAATCTTCATTTGTTAATCCGGCGTCTTTCATTATTTGCTTAAGCAAGCCTTTGCCTAAATCTTTTTTACCATGAATTGGAATTGTAATTTTTGTGCCTTCAGAATTTTTATAAATAGCATGACTTCCACTTTGCCTTACAAAAGCAAACCCTTTCTTTTCTATTTTTTTGATTAATTCTTTCGAACTGATTACAGGTTGTTTTGAACTCATAGTAAAATTATTCTAACTAAAGAATCGAAGTTATTTCACTATACTGATAAAGATATGAATTTGGGGTACATAAAATAAATGCTATAGAATCAAGATAAATTATATAGTAACTTCTACTTTATCAGCAAAAACTTCTTCATATAAAGCTTCACCATTTTCTATTCTATCTTCCAGATGAAGCTTAATAGCATCTTTAATCATTTCCAATGCTTCTTCTTTTGTAGAACCTTCAGAATAACAACCTTGTAAAGCAGGACAAATAGCAAGGAAATTTCCTTCTTCATCTTTTTCTATAACAACAGTGTAGTTGAAAACTTTCATAATTAAATTTATAAATCTAAATTACAATAAACACTTTACAACATCAATCACTTTATCAAGATTACTTGCATCTTGTCCGCCGGCTGTTGCCAACGTTTTTTGTCCGCCGCCGCCACCTTTAATTAACGGTGCAATATTTTGTTTAATAATTTTTGAAGCGTCTAAATTATTATCAACTGCAAGCCTTTCATCAATCATAATTATAACGGAAGCTTTACCTTGAATGTTCGCAACAAGAACAACTAAAAACAAGCCTTCATGCCCTTCAGCTATCAAAGCGTTTTTAATATCAAAACATAATTTCTTTAAAGCATCTGCATTACTTACTTCAACTTCTTCACCAATAAAACTTATATTTTTTATTGTTTGAATTTTTTGCAATAAGTCATTCTTTAATGATTGCAGTTGTTTTGTTCCTGCGCTTTCAACTTGTTTCTTTAATTCAATATTTTCTGCTGATAAATTTTCAATCGCTTTATTGATGTCTTTTGGATTTTTTAAAGCTTCACGAATAGAATGCACCTGCTGAAACTGTTGCTGAATAAGCGTTTCAACAGCTTTGCCACTTACGGCTTCTATCCTGCGCACGCCTGCCGCAACCGAAGTTTCTACTTTTATTTTAATGAAGCCAAGCTCTCCTGTTGCTCCAACATGCGTGCCACCGCAAAGCTCAACAGAATAGTTTGGATCAATGATAACAACACGAACAACATCGCCATATTTTTCACCAAATAAAGCCATCGCACCAAGTTTCAAAGCTTCTGCTTTTGGTAATTGTTTTATTACAACAGGAATATTTTCCCTGATCTTTTCATTCACGATTGCTTCCACTTTTTCAATTTCTTCATCTGTCATTTTTGCGAAATGAGAAAAGTCAAAACGCAAATGTTCTGCATTTACCAAACTTCCTTTTTGATGGACATGATTACCCAACACTTTTCTTAAAGCAGCATGTAATAAATGTGTTGCACTATGATGAATGGCTGTTTGTTTTCTTTTGCTGAAATCAACTTTTGCAATTACCTCTTCATTAATGTTTTCAGGAAGCGAATCTGTAAAATGTATAATTAAATTATTCTCTTTTTTGGTATCGAATATCTTAACTCCCTCTCCTTTGGAGAGGGTTGGGGTGAGGTTTCCCGTATCGCCAACTTGTCCGCCGCTTTCTGCATAAAAAGGTGTCGCTTCCAACACAATCTGGTATTGCTCTTTGCCTTTGGTTTTTATCTTTCTATACTTTGCAATTTTTGTTTTTATTTCTGTTGAATCATAACCAACAAATTCACTTAAGGCAACCTCTTCATTTACAACAACCCAATCTTCAGTATCAATTGCTGTTGCTGCACGTGAACGATTTTTTTGTTGTTGCATTTCGGAATTGAAACCTTCTTCATCGACCTGAACTCCAAGTTCTTTGGCTATTAATTTAGTAAGATCAATAGGAAAACCAAATGTGTCCTGAAGTTTAAAAGCAAGAGCTCCTGTAATTAATTTACTTTTTTTAATCAGTTCTGATATTTGTTTATTTGTTGCAAATGAACTTTGTTGAAGTTTTTCAATAGCTTCCTTGACCTGATTTGAAATTGAGTTTGTTTTTAATTTATCAATTGCAGTTTCAACAGTTTTCGCAAGTTGATTATAACTCTCATTTGATTCATATGATTTCAATCCTTTTAAAGCCAGAAAAACATTAGTAGAAATTTCGTCATTAAAAATTTTTGTTCCTTCACCGAGAGTCTTTAAAAAACTTTCTTCTTCTTCCTTTATAACTTTTGTTACAAAATCATTTTGCTGATTGAGTTCAGGAAAAACGTTTTCAAATTGTTTTGCAATAATATCAACCAACTGAAATAATAATGGTTGTTTATAATCAAGATATGAATAGTAATAACGAACAGCTCTGCGCAAAATTCTTCTTATAACATAACCGGCGCCTGTATTTGATGGCAATTGTCCATCAGCAATTGTAAAACTTATCGCACGAATATGATCACTTAACACGCGAAATGCAACAGCTTCTTTGCTATCGCTATAATCATATTTTTTGTTTACAATATTTTCAATCGCTTCAATCGTTCCTGTAAAAACATCTGTATCGTAATTGCTTTTTTTGTTTTGAAGCACACGTACCAAACGTTCAAAACCCATTCCTGTATCTACATGTTTTTGCGGTAATGGTTCAAGTTTTCCGTTCTTTAAACGATTATATTGAATGAACACTACATTCCATATTTCGATCACCTGCGGATGGTCTGCATTCACCAAAGTTTTGCCATCAACTGCTTTTATTTCTTCATCACTCCGGCTGTCATAATGAATTTCTGTACACGGCCCGCATGGACCAGTATCGCCCATCTCCCAAAAATTATCTTTCTTTTTTCCTAATAAAATTTTGTCTTCAGCAATATGTTTTTTCCATTCAGTAAAAGCTTCATCATCTTTTGGCAAGCCTTCCTTTTCATCGCCTTCAAAAATGGTAACGTATAATTTTTCTTTATCAATTTTATACACTTCAGTAAGCAATTCCCAACTCCATTCAATGGCTTCTTTTTTAAAATAATCACCAAAACTCCAGTTGCCCAGCATCTCAAACATGGTGTGATGATATGTATCAACACCAACTTCTTCCAAATCGTTATGCTTGCCGCTTACACGCAAACATTTTTGCGTATCAGCAACGCGTGTATATGGCGCTTTTTTATTCCCCAAAAAATAATCTTTAAACTGGTTCATACCGGCATTGGTGAACATGAGCGTAGGATCATTTTTTATAACAATTGGCGCTGAAGGAACAATTTCGTGTTGCTTACTTTTAAAAAAATCAAGAAAGGTTTGTCGTATTGCTGATGAGGTCATAAATAGTAAATATTAAAACAAGCTTCGATTATAAATTTATAAAACGGCAAATATAATTGATAAAAATATCAGCTTACTTTGAAGAAGCAAATACATGAATAACGAAGTAAAATATATTTTTAAGGGTGTGCTTTATGCATGCTTACTTTTTGCAGGAATCTGGATTAGTTACTATGTAATTTATTCTAAAAAAGAAACAGCAGTAAAAAAACAACAACCAATTATTTCATACGATGATTTGATGAATACACGGGAGATTTCTGAAGGAAAAGTTTTGTTTGATAAAAATTGTTCGGCCTGCCATAAACTTTTAGCAAAAGATGGATCTAATTTTCAAGACATCGTAAATGGCAATTACGATAAAAAAGATTTGTTTGGCTGGATAAGAAATAGTGATAGTGTTATACGATCAGGGAACAAATATTATACTGCTGTATTCAATGAAAATAATAAAGTTCAAATGAGATCATTTCCAAATCTTAGTGATGAGGAGATTGGTGATATTATAGACTACATAAAAGTGGAGAAAGCATTCGCTAATCTTCATCAACATTGAATCAATTTATTTTTGCAAATTGTTTGTAATGATTAAAATTATCTTTGGCGCTTTGCAAAAAAGTAAAAGCCTGTCTTAAACTTTTGCTTTTTACTTTACACGTTCCGCATCAATGAAAAATATAAAATACTATTTTAATACACATACACTTCGGTTTGAAAAGCTGGTTACGCCACTGCGTGTAAAAATATTAAAGGTGTTTGCTTTTCTTGCAACGGCTATTGTAACAGCAGGAATAATTGTGGTAATTGCATTTCAATATGTTGATTCGCCAAAAACAATTATGCTGGAACAGCAAAATGCTGACATGAAGGAAGATTATGCCGTAATGCAGCAACAGGTAAACCAGCTTCAGCAAAAAATGGATGAATTATTGAACCGTGATAACAATGTGTACCGCTCTATTTTTGAATCTTCGCCCATTCCCGACAGTGCAAGAATGAAAGCGATGGAAAAATCAAAAGAAGTGCAACTCGTAACCAGTTTGGGTGAAACGGATCTGGTGAAAAGTATTGGCACGCAACTAAACCATTTAACGCTGCTCGCGGCGTACCAGCAAAAAAGCTTTGACGATATTGAAGCGATGGTAAAAAATAAGGAGAAACTGCTGGCAGCCATTCCGGCAATTCAACCGGTGAGCGATAAAGATTTAACGCGTATTGCATCAGGTTTTGGAACACGTATTGATCCTGTATATAAAGTGCCTAAGTTTCATGCCGGGCTTGATTTTGCCGCGCCCATCGGCACACCGATTTATGCAACGGCGGATGGTGTTGTAACCGATGCTGGTTTTAACGAAGGTGGTTATGGTAACCGCGTTATTATTAATGATGGATATGGCTACGAAACGTTGTTTGGACACATGTATAAAATAAAAGCAAGAGTTGGGCAAAAGGTAAAACGTGGTGAAGTAATTGGTTATGTTGGAAGTACCGGTAAAAGTACAGGCCCGCATTGCCATTACGAAGTGCATAGAAACGGAACACCCGTAGATCCTGTATATTATTTTTATAACGATCTTACACCTGAACAATATGACCGCTTATTAAAAGTGGCACAAACAGCCAACCAAAGCCTGGATTAGTTTTTAATAAATAATGATGCCTGGTAAATAAAATAACTGTAATATTTGTATTTGTAAAAACGAATCTATAAGTTTATTGCCTGTAAATTCTGAGTGTCCGGAAGTACCCTGTACACATCAAGTTCCAGCTACGAATTGCTTCACCGTAAATTATCAATTGTTGTACCCATAAAACTTAATTATGAAAACTAAATCTATTTATCTACTTATTTTTTGCGCATCGGTGGCAGCATATTCTTGTAAAAAAGATATGCAGCAAACAAAACTCAGCTATTCAAATGCAAGTAATGATACGCAAACAGATGGCCCTGTGAAAAACCCAACACTGGTGCTTTCGGCTACTATGAAAAGCCAGTTTGTGGCAAACGCAAATGGCAACGGCAGTTCAGATTTTACAATGAATTTTTCTTCTCAGGAAGCAGGTATTACTATTGAGTCGCTTGCCTTTATTGCGTACGCTGCAGATAGTACCGATGCTTTATCGATTTCAATAGGCGACAACGGTTTTCCCGGCTTTTTTCAGCCTACCGGTTTTTATGGTTCTGCCAAAGCTATTACGCATATTGATGGAACGGATATTAAGCTTCCCGATGACGGCAGCAATGTTGCTGTCACTTTTCATGTTATGTATCGTTCACCTTTAACCAACGGTATCAAATCTGGCGATACGGTTTCCATCCAGGTAGCGGCATTGGATTATATAAATCTTACAAGCCCATATTTGTTGTATGAAAGTGTTGCATCAGATATTTCACCTAAAATGGTTATAACAGGTGCAAAGCCTTTGCTTGAAGTTATGAATGATGTTGATATTTTACACAAAGGATTGACGAAAATTTTTACGGTAAATTGTTCGTCGGATGGTGGAAGGATTGCTATAAATAATTTGCCTTTGGATATTGATGCAACTGGAGCGAAATTTTTAAAAGATCTTATAATTAAAGATGAGCGCCATCATATAATTCCTGCACTTACAATACGCGACAATAATAAATACACCATTCGTTTTCCGAAAGCCTATTTAGTTGATGAAGGAAGCCCGCATACTTTTTATATATATGCGCCGGTGTATAAGGCAGATGGCGGAGCATCTGTAAAAGTTCATCTGCAACAGGCCGAAAATTTTTCGTGGACAGATATTGAAGGCGGCCGAACTACGCCTTACACAATAGAAAATGAAATGTATTTTTATAATTATCCGTCAACAACAACCATAATTTCACACAAATAGTTTTCGCTATATTTTATTTTACTGAAGAAGAAAATAAGATGCTGAATAATTTTGATTTGGCTTATTCAGTTACCACCAGCCTAAGATTAATTATTTGTTTAGCATCTTCGTTGGCGATGTTGATGGCATATATTTCCGGCGGCCATGAAGTATCAAGCATTAAAGTATATAAATTATCTCCACCTGTATGATGCAGTAATTGGCTTGCCATTTTTTGCCCCGTTGAATTATAGATTGTTATTGCATAAATGCCTTTATCGATATTATTGAAATGAAGCATGGCTTTGCGATCGCTTACAGGATTTGGATAAATATGCACGCCGCTTTCTTTTACAGTAATGCTTTTCGAAACACCTGAAACATCCGGCTTATTTTGGTTGGTCAGTTTGGTTACAGCAACTGGCATTGCAGCAAAATGCTTGTTGAGCACCAACATAAACCGGTTGCGGTAGCTTAATGTATCTGTGTTCGGCGTAAAACTGTATAAGGTAGTATCATGCAAATTTATTTCAGTTGAAGTATTCAGGTAATTATCTTTCAACCACGCTTTTACACATCTTCGTTAATTATTTTAGCTACGGTTACCGGTGTGGCAATTAGTTTTTTATCAAACACCAGCATAAAGCGGTTACGGTAACTGGTGGTATCTTTATTGGGCGTAAAATTGTACAGTGTAGTATCAGTAAGATTCACGGCTGTTTTCGTGTGCAGGTAGGTATCTACCAGCCACGTATGCATCGCGGGTACACCTGCAAAATCTTGTGTAAATATCTGCAAAGTATAAGGCCGTTGTTTTAAATACAGCCTGTAGAAAAGCGTATCTCTTAAAACCGGTACCGGCCTGAATTCTGCAGCCAGCATATAATTGCCTCTTACCAATGCAATGTTTTCTCCAAAATTCCATAACTTGATAGCATCATCGCCATCTACAGCCGCTGAAAACTTGTTACTAAAAACTGCAGCTACGCCATCCGTCAAAAAATAAGTGTTGCCTGAAGAAACCAGTAAATTGGTATAAATTATAGGGTAATTAACACCTGCAGGCTGGTCAACATTATTTTCCCCCGAAGTATCTATTTTGGTTATGGGGTGAACCTGTTTCTGGCTTTGATGATGAATAATGACTGGTTTTTTTGCGGTTTTAATATCTCCGGCTGCCGCCTGTGCAGTAATGAAACCGGCAAATACCAGCAGCCACATAATTACATAGTTTGCTTTATAAAGCGTAAAAATCTTTCTCATAAGTGGTACGGTTAATAATCAAATAATTGCGATTACTAAAAAAGTTTTCAGAGGAATTGTTAGCTGGCTTTAATTGGGATTTGGAAATTCAGGAGATAGCTTATAAAACATATTTCCGGCTACGAACTTAGCGCGTTTTATTGCACCCCGGAAACATTTTGGGTAAACGCATGAAGATGATTGGTAAACGTGCTTTTGCAGGCTTTAAATAAATTCTTATAACTGTCTGCATCATTCAAAATTGGCATTGCTGATATTATATAAAATTCAATTGCTTATTTACCCGTTGGCGGAGTTAATTTTTATAAGAGATAAAGCAAAAAGATGTTGTGCG
>JBDUEO010000075.1:0-10101 GCA_040002335.1 Parafilimonas sp.
TAAATTCAGGGCGTGTTGCAACAACAGGAGCCACATCAGGGCTTAAACCTTTTACATCAACTGTAATATGTGTTTCACCAACCTGCATTCCAAACCATTCTTTCAGTTTTGCTTCTTCATCTTTACTTAAAACGCTTTCGTTTGTTTCCTGTGTATCAATTAAATTGTCAACTATATCCGCATCAACTCTTTTAAAAGTTGTATTCTCCCATTTCATTTCCATTGTATTGATGAATGCGGCATCAACCAGCGTTTCCATCTTTATTACTTTATAACCTTTATTAGCTGCAGCTTTTATGTAACTATCCTGCTGAACAGGATTTGTTGTATAAAGAATAGTAAGTTTTCCATCTTTATTTTTTTGCAACAATTCGGCTTCAGTTCTGTATTCATCAAGCGTATAGAATTTTTTAACTGATGCATCTTCCATAATAAAGAACTTATTTCCTTTATCAAGAAACTTATCATCAGTCATCATTCCATACTTCACAAATAAGCCAAGGCTTTCCCATTTTTCTTCAAACTCGTTGCGCTCTTTATTAAAAATTTCTTCCAGCTTATCAGCAACTTTCTTCGTGATATAACCATTTATTTTTTTCACGTTCGGATCGCCCTGCAAATAACTTCTGCTTACATTCAACGGAATATCCGGGCTGTCAATTACACCATGCAATAACATTAAAAATTCAGGTACAATATCCTTTACTTCATCGGTTACAAAAACCTGGTTGCTGTAAAGCTGAATTTTATCTTTTTGAATTTCATAGCTCTGTTTAATCTTTGGAAAATATAATACGCCGGTAAGATGAAAAGGATAATCAACATTCAAATGAATCCAGAATAAAGGCAATTCTCCAAACGGATATAATTCTTTATAAAAATTCTGGTAATCCTGCGTGGTAAGTTCTGAAGGTTTTTTGGTCCATATTGGCGAAGTATTGTTTATTTGTTTGTCTTCAAAAAAAATTGGTATTGGTAAAAAGCGACAGAATTTTTCAAGCATTCCTTTAATACGCTCAGGCTCTAAAAATTCTTTACTCTCTTCATTCACGTGTAACACAATACGCGTTCCTCTATCCTCTTTTTCTATTTCTAACAATTCAAATTCAGGGCTTCCATCGCAACTCCAAAAAACAGCCGGCCCTTCTTTAAAACTTTTTGTATAAATATCAACCTTATCACTTACCATAAATGCGCTGTAAAATCCCAAACCAAAATGCCCGATGATGTTTGCATCTTTATATTTCTGCAAAAAATCTTCAGCGCTGCTAAAGGCAACCTGGTTAATATATTTATCAACTTCTTCTTCGGTCATTCCAATACCGCGATCAATAATGCTTAAAGTTTTTTCATTTTGATCAAGCACTATATCAATTCTTAAATCGCCGATTTCGCCTTTTGCTTCTCCAATTGATGAAAGTGTTTTCATTTTTTGAGATGCATCAACAGCATTACTTATCAACTCACGTAAAAAAATATCGTGATCGCTGTACAGAAATTTTTTAATAATCGGAAAGATGTTCTCTGTATGAACTCTTATTTGTCCTTTTTGCATACGTTTTTTTATGTTTAGTTGTAGAATGTTACTTTGTTCTTCTTTATTTTTAAACTACTGCATGCAAAACAAACGTAATACCAAATACAAATCAAATGACAGGTTGTCAAATATCTTTTAAATTGCAGGCTTAAAATTATTTTTAATGGCAACTTTCGATACTGTTCTTATTTATTTTGGCGCAATAATACTGGCTTTATTATTTCTTTACGGACTAAAAAATTACTGGATCACCGCTATTGCAGGTTTTATAGCCTTTTGTGTTTTCTATTTTTCTTTTATCTCAAAAGATTTTAATTGGGAAGTTCATGCAATGTTGCAACTGCTAAAAGATGCTGCCATCATTTATTATATATCATTTGTAATTGCAATAATTATTTACAAACTTTTGCCTGTAAAAGAAAAACCGGAAACAACCGAACAATAAAAAAGGCGGCCATGTGCGGCCACCTTTACCTGATTATAAATCCTGATTTTAAATTTTTATATTCAACTTTCCTGTTTGCTGGCCTTTGCCAATTGTAGTTGTATTTAAGAAATTCAATATGCTTCCTTTTGAATCGTACGTTAATTTATAAAGTATTTCTAACTTTTCTTTACTATCGTTTACATTAGGAACTGTTATTGTTTGAACAAATGGTTTATCAGAAGCCGGAAAATCTTTTAATTGTTTCGGCTGAAATGTATGCTGAAACGCAGTATCTCTTTTATTGCCTTTTACACGTATTACAGTTACTTCCAAAGTTGCAAACGCATTTGCATAAGCCGGAGAAATGTAGCTGGTGGTTTTATACACTTCAACGTTTATGTTTTTACTTACCGTTTGTTCTGTATTCATTTTATTTCCAAATAAACAAAAAACGCCTGCTGCAAGAAGTGTTGCTGTGGCGATGATTAATATCTTTTTCATTTTAGTAGTTTTAAATTTTGTTCTTATGCCAGAATATTTTCAAATCAGATACCAACAGGCTATTTCATATATGAATGGTAATCAGGCACAGATAAGCGGCAATAAGTTGTGATAATTCAAACGTTTAAGAAATGTTAGTGTATCATTCTATTACAAAATCGTTCGGCAGCGAACATTTTTTTAAGATGAATACAATGTCTGTAAATGAAAGCAGCAGGGAATTGGTTTTTATCTTATTAATTTAAACGCTTGAATAAGCAAGAAAACGGTATAACATAAAAAAGAAGCGTTAGAAGAATACAGCATAAAAAATGTTCTTTTGCAGAATGCCAGCTAAAATTTTAATAATAGATGATGAAGAGAAACTGCGCAGTTTACTGGCGCGCATAATTACACTGCAGGGTTATAAGGTGTTAGAAGCAGCCGGTTTAAAATCAGCATTAAAAATTTTGCAGAACGAAGAAATTGATGTGGTGTTGTGCGATGTAAAACTTCCTGATGGTTATGGAGTTGATTTTGTAAAAGAATTCAAAACAAAATTTCCATTACTTGAAATTATTTTATTAACTGCTTATGGTAATATTCATGATGGGGTAAACGCCATAAAGAACGGTGCATTCGATTATATTTTAAAAGGTGATGATAATGATAAAATAATTCCTTTGTTAAGCCAGGCAATTGATAAGGTAAATCAAAACAAAAAGGCCGCAGTTAAAATTAAAAATAAAGATGCTTTTGGTTTTGATAGTATTATTGGCAGCAGCGCGCAATTACAACAGGCAATCAATCTTGCAAAAAAAATCGCAGGTTCAGATACAACTGTTCTGTTATTAGGTGAAACGGGAACCGGCAAAGAAATTTTTGCAAATGCTATTCATAGTAACAGCAAAAGAGCAAGCCATGCATTTGTTGCGATTAACTGTAGTGCTTTTACAAAAGAATTATTGGAAAGCGAATTGTTTGGTCACTTACCCGGTGCATTTACCGGTGCAGTAAAAGATAAAAAAGGATTATTTGAAATTGCTGACAATGGCACTTTGTTTTTGGATGAGATTGGTGAAATGAATATTGAATTGCAGGCAAAATTATTACGTGTAATTGAACAAGGGGAATTTATAAAATTGGGTGATACAAAAATCACAAAAGTAAATGTACGCCTGATTGCCGCCACTAATAAAGATTTAAAAAAAGCAATTGAAGAAAGAGCTTTTCGCGAAGACTTATTTTATCGTTTAAACGTATTTGCAATTAATCTTCCTGCTTTGCGTGATAGAGCGGATGATGTTTCTTCTTTGGCCAACTATTTTCTTAAAGTATATGTAGCCAAAGAAAATAAGAATGCTATTCAGTTAAATGATGATGCATTAAAGTTGCTGAAAAGTTATGCATGGAAAGGCAATATTCGTGAGCTAAGAAATGTAATGGAACGAGCTGTTATTTTAGCTGATGATATAATTCTTCCCGAACATTTGCCTTATGAAATTCAAAACCAAAACAACACTTCATCAAACAATTTAAGTTTAAGTAGTGTTGAAAAAAATCATATTCAGAAAGTATTGCAATACACAAAGGGCAACAAAACCAAAGCTGCAGAATATTTGGGAATTGGACTAACTACTTTGTACAGAAAACTGGAAGAGTATACCATCACTATTTAATTATAAACCTTTCCATTTTGAAAAAAACACCCTTTCATTTTGAAAGGGTGTTGTGCTTTGCCATAAACCTGTAATAAATAATAGAAGTACTGAAACCCTTACTGTAATTGCTTTTCAACGTTTCATCTAAAAAATAATTGGCATGGGCATCTTATTCGCTTATCAATGCCAAACAAAAATGTATGCTGTTATTTGAATGTTTCATTGGCGGGCTAATTCTCTTCTGGCTCATATACAAATCAATTCAATTCTTCGATAAAATATAAACCATGGTAAACAATATTCTTTTAATCATTTCAATCGCGGTTTTTATATATCTCATTTATGTATTGATAAAGCCGGAAAAATTTTAATGGTTAATGTAAACGCTGCAACTTCTCACAACTTACAGATATGAATACAGAACTCATCGGCGTAATTGCCACATTTTTAATCACCATTTTATTGGCTATCCCGTTAGGGAAATATATCGCAAAAGTTTTCAGCGGCGAAAAGACACTTTTGGATTTTTTTAATCCTGCAGAACGTTTTATTTATCGCATTTGCGGCATTGATCCAAACAAGCCAATGAACTGGAAAGAGTTTTTAAAAGCCATGCTTACTATAAATATGTTGTGGTTTGTTTATGGGTTTTTCATGTTGACCTTCCAGGATAAGTTGCCACTTAATCCAGATGGTAACCCAGGCCAAACACCAGACCTGGCGTTCAATACCATCATCAGTTTTGTAACCAATACCAACCTGCAACATTATTCAGGTGAAAGTGGTGCAACGTATCTAATTCAAATTTTTGTATTTTGTTTTTTGCAGTTTGTAAGTGCTGCTACAGGTATTGCGTGTTTGATTGCTTTGTTTAATGGCATCAAAGAAAAAACAACAAACAGCCTTGGTAATTTCTGGAGCATTTTTATAAAATCTATTACAAGATTATTGTTGCCTTTAGCAACTGTTGTTGCTATCATTCTTGCTTTCAACGGCACACCAACAAGTTTAAAAGGCAAAGACACAATTATAACATTACAAGGCGATACGCAACAAATTTCACGCGGACCAGCAGCCGCTATGATCGCTATCAAACAATTAGGAACAAATGGCGGTGGATATTTTGGTGCGAACGCTGCAGTGCCGTTTGAAAACCCAAATTATTTTACCAATATGGTGGAAGCTATCAGCATTGCTATAATTTCAATGGCGCTGGTTTTTGCTTTAGGATATTACATCAAAAAGGAAAAATTATCATGGGTGATTTTTGGTGTAATGAGTTTTTTCTTCATCATCTTTTGCATCAATAATATCTATTTTGAAACAAAGGGAAATCCGGAAATAAACAGGCTTGGTATTGCGCAAAATATCGGCGCCATGGAAGGCAAAGAAGTTCGCATTGGTTCTGCTGCAACTGCATATTGGAGCGTTGCCACCACATCAACATCAAACGGCTCTGTTAACGGCATGCATGATAGTTTAATGCCTTTATCGGGCGGTGTTGTTTTATTAGACATGATGATAAATGCATTGTATGGCGGCGTGGGTGTTGGCTTATTAAATTATTATATCTTCATCATCATCGCTGTTTTTATTTCAGGTTTAATGGTTGGAAGAACGCCTGAATTTATGGGGCATAAGGTTGAAGCGAAAGAAGTAAAGATCGCAGCGATCATTACATTGTTATCTGCATTCTTAATTAAAGCTGGAACTGCATTCGCCGCTTATTTGGTCGTGCACCATGGCAATGCAAACTGGGCAACGAAACCCACTGCATGGTTGAATAATCCAGGCTATCACGGCTTTAGTGAAATGTTGTATGAATACACTTCCGCAACGGCAAACAATGGCAGCGGCTTCGAAGGTTTGGGCGACAATAATATCTGGTGGAATGTAAGCTGCGGTATTGTAATGTTGCTTGCAAGATTTCTACCCATCATTGGCCCGATCGCTATTGCAGGCACACTCGCCAATAAAAAATATATTCCTGAAACATCGGGCACCTTGCGCACAGATTCGGTAACGTTTGGCATAATGACAATGGCAGTAATTGTTATTGTTACTGCACTCTCATATTTTCCTCCGTTGGCACTTGGCCCTATTGCAGAATATTTCAGCATGAAGCACTAAAAAAATTAGCTCAAAAATGTTCCAACAGTACAAGTGTTCCAATCTTGCTGCTATCGACACGCAAGATTACTCAACGAAGATGCCACAAAGAACTACAGTTGATCAATAAAAAATAAATTAAAATGTCAGATAACCAATCAAATAAATTCTTAGATGCATCTCAATTAAGAGGTGCGTTTAAAGAATCGTTCATCAAACTAAGTCCGTGTTATATGGTGAAAAACCCTGTAATGTTTACAGTAGAAATAGGAACTTTTATTATGGCAGGCGTTTGCGTTTGGATTGCAATGGGCGAATCATCGCAAGGCAGTTTCGCATATAACATTACAGTTACGGCAATACTATTTTTCACAGTGCTGTTTGCAAACTTCGCGGAAGCAATTGCAGAAGCAAGAGGCAAAGCGCAGGCAGATAGTTTACGCAAAACAAGACAGGATACACCTGCAAAAAAGATAGTTTCAGTAGGAGAAATTTTTACAAATGAAATAAAAATTGTTTCATCATCAGAATTAAAAAAAGGTGATGTTTTCTTGTGCGAAACAGGTGATACTATACCAATGGATGGTGAAATTATTGAAGGCATTGCAACCATTGATGAGAGCGCCATCACAGGTGAAAGCGCTCCGGTGATAAGAGAATCAGGCGGCGATAAAAGCTCTGTAACAGGCGGCACAAAAGTATTAAGCGACAGAATTAAAGTGCGTGTTACCACAGAACCTGGCGAAAGTTTTTTAGATAAAATGATTGCGTTGGTAGAAGGCGCATCAAGGCAAAAAACACCAAATGAAATCGCACTAACAATTTTACTCGCAAGCTTTACCATCATCTTCATTATCGTTTGTGTAACGCTAAAACCATTCGCAGATTATGCAAATACAAGTATCAGTATTGCTGCCTATATTTCTTTATTCGTGTGTTTAATTCCAACAACGATTGGCGGTTTGTTAAGCGCCATCGGTATTGCAGGTATGGACAGGGCGTTGCGTGCAAACGTGATTACAAAAAGCGGTAAAGCAGTTGAAACAGCAGGCGATATTGATACGTTATTATTGGACAAAACAGGAACGATAACAATCGGAAATCGTAAGGCAACAAATTTTTGGGTTGATGAAAAGCAAGATGAAAACAAGTTTATTAAAGACTGTGTGCTGGCATCTTTGGCAGATGAAACACCTGAAGGAAAATCAATTATTGAGTTAGCGGAAATAAAAGGGTTCTCAAGGCCAATCATTAATAATAATGATGCACATTTTGTTGAGTTTACTGCAGAAACAAGAAGCAGTGGCATTGACATGAATGACATACATATCCGCAAAGGCGCATTCGATTCTATAAAAAATAAAGTTGAAAGAGCTGGCAATTCTGTTTCAAATTATATCATTAATAAAACAAAAGAAATAGCAAGTAACGGCGGAACGCCGCTGGTATTGAGTTATAATGATGAAGCAACCGGCGTTATAGAATTGCAGGACATTATTAAGCCAGGCATTCAGGAACGTTTTCAGCGTTTGCGCAAAATGGGTGTAAAAACGGTGATGGTTACAGGTGATAATCCTCTTACCGCAAAATTTATTGCAGAGAAAGCAGGGGTTGATGATTTTATTGCAGAAGCAAAACCTGAAGACAAAATGAATTATATAAAACAGGAACAAACAAGCGGTAAACTTGTTGCGATGATGGGTGATGGAACCAACGATGCGCCAGCACTTGCACAAGCCGATGTTGGTGTTGCAATGAACAGCGGAACACAAGCTGCAAAAGAAGCCGGTAACATGGTTGATCTTGATAATGATCCAACCAAATTGATTGAAATAGTTGAAATAGGAAAGCAACTTTTAATAACACGCGGAACCATTACAACCTTCTCCATTGCTAATGACGTGGCGAAATATTTTGCGATTGTTCCCGCGCTGTTCATTGTTTCCATACCATCATTACGCGCTTTAAACGTAATGAATTTATACAGCCCGGAAACAGCCATTTTATCAGCCGTAATTTTCAATGCGCTGCTTATTCCAATGCTTATCCCGCTTGCATTACGCGGTGTTGCGTACAAGCCAATTGGTGCCAGTGCATTGCTGAGAAGAAACTTATTGATCTATGGTTTTGGTGGCGTCATCGTGCCATTCATTGGTATAAAATTGCTTGATATGTTGTTAACAGTTTTTATGAAATAAATAATAATTTTTATGTAACCAGCTTTGGTATTTCATGGCATCACGGTTGTGTCACTCACTTGTACGTTTAGTTCTTAATTCAACAAAAATAATTTATGAAGCAAAATCTTTTAATCTCTATAAAGCTCACACTTGTAATGGTTATATTATGCAGTGTTATTTATCCATTATTAATTAGTGCTGTCGGTAAAGCAACTGCAGGTAACGGCGACGGTGAAACTGTAAGCGTTAATGGTAAAATAGTTGGCTATGCATTAGTAGGGCAAAAATTTACCGATGATAAATATTTCAACACGCGTCCATCAGCTGTTGATTATAATGCTGCTGGTTCCGGTGGTTCAAACAAAGGGCCAAGCAATCCTGAATATTTAAAGCAAGTGCGAGACAGGATTGATACATTTATGGTACACAATCCCGGCATTGATAAAAAAGATATTCCTGCAGAATTGGTAACAGCTTCAGGCAGTGGCGAAGATCCTGATCTTTCTCCTGCAGCGGCAAAAGTGCAAATCAAACGCATTGCTGCCATCAGGCATATTGATGAAAGCAAACTCAATATATTGGTTGATGAACATACTGATGGCCCATTGCTTGGAATGTTCGGCCCATCAAAAGTGAATGTGTTGAAATTAAATATTACGTTAGATGAATTATCTGGAAGATGATTGTGCTTTTATAGTTTGAACCACGAAACCACGAAGACACAAAGTTTAACCAGGACTTTGTGTTGCTTCGTGTTCTTTGTGTCTTTGTGGTTTGAAAAAAAAGATCCACAAAGTTCATGCAGTACAAGGGAGTGACACAACGAAGATGCCATGAAATGCCGCAGCTGATAACAAAAAGATCTTTATAATTTTTACTTGTAAAAAATATTCTCATCGAAACTACATCATCACATATTAATTCATCAAAAAAAGGCAACCTTAAAATTTACATTGGCATGAGCGCTGGTGTAGGTAAAACGTATCGCATGTTGCAGGAAGCGCAGGCATTACAACGCAACAATGTAAATGTAAAAATTGGTTTGGTTGAAACGCACGGCAGGAAAGAAACACAGGCTTTGATTGATGGCTTATCACTTATTCCACGAAGAGAAGCTTTTTATAAAGGAAAGAGATTGGATGAGCTTGATGTAAATGCAATTTTGTTATTGCATCCTGATGTTGTGATTGTTGATGAACTCGCGCATTCGAATATTCCGGGTAGTAAAAATGAAAAACGCTGGCAGGATGTATTGGATATTATTGATGCCGGCATTAACGTGATTACAGCAATTAATATTCAACACATTGAAAGCATTAATAACGAAGTAAAACAAATAACAGGTGTTGATGTACAGGAAAGAGTTCCTGATAAAATATTGCAGGTTGCTGATGAAGTTGTAAATATTGATATGACTGCAGATGAACTTATCACAAGATTAAAAGAAGGGAAGATATATGATCCTGCAAAAGTTCAACAAGCACTTACCAATTTCTTTCAGCCTGAAAAAATATTGCAGCTTCGTGAGCTTGCATTAAAAGAAGTTGCAGGGCAGGTAGAACGCCAGGTAGATTATCAAATTACTGTGAGGCAAACTCCATTTCGTCATGAGCATTTTTTAGCGTGTATTTCTTCTAACCATGAAATTGCCCAACGCATCATTCGCAAAACTGGAAGACTTGCTTCTTATTATAACAGCAAGTGGTT
>JBDUEO010000076.1:0-9988 GCA_040002335.1 Parafilimonas sp.
CGGGTTTATCTTATTAAGTTTTTATGTTGCACTCGCAAAAATGCAAGGCGCAGATCTTAACAAACTTTCCGGAACTATTCAGAATGACATTTTAAAAGAATACGCAGCAAGAGGCACTTATATTTATCCGCCAAAACCTTCCATGCGCATTATTACAGATATTTTTGAATGGTGCGGTAAAGAAGTACCGAAATGGAATACAATTTCCATTTCCGGTTATCATATACGGGAAGCAGGTAGCACAGCCGTGCAGGAAATTGCTTTTACTTTAAGCAACGGAAAAGCGTATGTACAAGCTGCACTTGAAAAAGGTCTTGATATAAACGTTTTCGGCAAACGCCTCTCCTTCTTTTTTAATGCGCATAATAATTTGTTTGAAGAAGTGGCAAAGTTTCGTGCGGCCAGAAGAATGTGGGCAAAGATGATGAAGCAACTTGGCGCAACAGACAAAAAAGCAATGATGCTTCGCTTTCATACACAAACCGGCGGCAGTACATTAACCGCACAACAACCACTGAATAATATTTCAAGAGTAACCATTCAAACATTGGCTGCAGTGCTTGGCGGCACACAAAGTTTACATACGAATGGTTATGATGAAGCATTGAGTTTGCCTACCGAAGAAGCAGCACGCATTGCTTTGCGCACACAACAAATTGCTGCGTATGAAAGTGGCGTTGCTGATACTGCCGATCCTTTAGCAGGAAGTTATTTTATTGAAACGCTGACTGATGAAATGGAACAAGCTGCATGGAAATTAATTGAACAGGTTGATGAAATGGGCGGAAGTATTTCTGCTATTGAACAAGGCTTTATGCAAAACGAAATTGCACGCAGCGCGTATGCATATCAACAAAAAATTGAAGCCAATGAAAAGATCATTGTTGGCGTAAATAAATTTACAGGCAATGATGCAGGAAAAATACCGGTATTTAAAATTGATGATAGTATAAGAGGCGAACAGGTGAATAAATTAAAGCGCTTAAAAGCATCAAGAAATAATGTGAATGCCCAACAATGTTTACAAACATTAAACAGCAAAGCAATATCAGGCGAAAATATTATGCCCGCAGTTATTAATGCTGTTGAAAACCATTGCACGCTTGGCGAAATATCAGATGAATTAAGAAAGGTTTTCGGCGAGTATAAGTAAAATATATCTGTAAGTAAATTCAAGCTGTTTTTTAGTGTTGCTGTTGAAATAAACCAACTTAAACAACTTTATTTTGCAACGGTCTCAGAGTGTTGCTTATTGATTTTTATCAAATTAGTCGTAAAATCTAACTGTGTGTCATTACCTTTTATTATATCTTCTGTGGAAGGATAAACCGGATAATCAGGTATTGTTCCTCTGCCAATATTTTTTGATGTGTCAACATAATTAAAATATTCCTGCAAGGGTACAGATAATGTAAAATTAAATGGAGTCACTTTTGTATCAGGTATCATTCCGCTATTATTTCCCTGGTAACCTCCGCCTGTTTCTTCCCCGATAAATGTAGCTTTTTTATTGTAAGCTAATATTGCCGTAACATCTGAGCACGAAGACATACAAAAGCCATTTATTAAAATATAAGTATTCCCTTTATAATTATTTTTTGCGGGCTGTTGTTCTTCGTAAAAATCAAATTCATTTGTATGCTTTCCTTTTTGCCAAAGCCATACACTATCTTTTTGAATTGGCTTTTTATAAAATGCAGTTAAAGCAATTCCTTTTATTTCTTTTGCAATAGCTTCTGTTACTACTATTCTATCCCAGTAACGAAAAGGGTTATCAAAAAAATAGCTTGCAAAATATTCAGCATAAGGGTCTGAGCCGCCGGTGTTATCTCTTAAATCTACTATAAGATTTTTGATTTTATTTGCTTTAAGCTGAATAAATATCTCGTTAATAAATGGCTTGAACTCTTGTTTGGCTTTTTGTATTTCTGTTTTCGCAAAAGAGTGAATAGTTAAGAAACCAATGTTGTTTTCAATTTTAAATTCCAGTTGCTTTGATCTTAAAGGTTCTTTTAAAAATCCATCTTCTGCAATGTCATTAAATTTTGATCCTTTAATCTGATAGGTTTGCAAAACATTATTTTGCTTAATCACAATAATGAAATTTTCTTTTTGGTCAATGTATCTGTACCATGTTGGAAACTGGTAATACAAGGCTCTATACTTCATTGTTAAGTTGTAGCCATCTGATGGAATAAAAGTAAGCAGGCGGTCAACAATCGAATTAATATGTTGTCCATTAATGCTTACAATTTCATCACCTGTCAATATGGATTTGTTATTTGAATAATTCTTTATCACATATACTTTATTGTTTATGAAATATAACTGGAACGGAAATAAAACAGGCAGTTTATGAATTGAATCAGTATAGTTTTTAGGTAATGATATGCCAGTATGTAAACAATGAATTTTGGAAATGATTGCTTTAAACTTTAGGTACGATTCAGATTCAGTGAGCGAATCGGTAATGGTTAATTTAACCGAGTCAATATACTTACCAAATTCTTCTTTAGAAGTGTACCTGTAGAAGCCGGGTTGCTTTAAGCTTAGCTCCTTTGTAACATCGTCGATTGTTTGTTTAACTGTGTCGGCAGAAAATCTTTGTGCAAATAAAAATTGTTCATTAAAACAAAGTAATAATATAATAAGCAGTATAAGTTTTGTCATTTTTAATTTTGACTACAACCTACTATATCATTTGGGAATCACTTGTGAACTGCGTGTTAATTGCGTAATACGTTAGGTATTGCTTGCAGGCGGGATAATTAGCGCCCCTATCGGATTGGAGAGCCATGGTACCGACACCGGTATATAAATACCGGTGTCACCTAAAATATAAACACCACGTCCGCTATCTGCAAAAATTCAAATCGGGCTCCCATCCGTATTATACCGGGCTAATAAAGAGCCTTTTAATAACGTATTACCCTTATAATAAGTCCCACCACCTCCAATAAGAATTTTGCTATTATCCTGGATAACACTTGCATAGGCAAAGCCCTGGTAAGTTTCGCTTACAACTTTACCACCATGCCAAAGCTGCTATCTAATGTACCTACTTTGTTAGAAGTTTGGGCATACGTAATCAAAAAAAGAAAAATGGCTGATAATGTAAAAAACAATTTCATAAGTAAGGTTTAAATATTGAAAATAACAATTATTTATTTATAAAATTCTTTCAACCAGGTCACGGTTGCTTCAATTCTAATTCTCACGCATACTACTTTTCATTTCAAATATTTTTATAAATAATCTTCGTCCGGGCAGGTATTCTTTCTCAATCCTGAATGCATAAACATATTTATCTGTTGAAAACTATTTAGCTATTTGTTTTACTTTGCCGCATGTTTGGCGTAACCATTCTTGGAAATAATTCTGCGTTGCCCGCTTATAACAGGCATCCGACTGCGCAGGTTATTACCTTAAACGATCATCTTTTTTTAGTTGATTGTGGTGAAGGCACACAAATGCAAATGAACCTGTATAAAATCAGGCGCAGCCGTATTAACCATATATTCATCTCACATTTACACGGCGATCATTATTTCGGTTTACCGGGTTTAATTACCAGTTATGGTTTGTTGGGAAGGCTTCATGAACTGCATCTTTACGCTCCTGCTGCTTTGCAAGATATTCTTAACCTGCAATTAAATGTTTCCGATACAAAACTGCCTTACACATTACATTTTCATGCGCTTGAAAATGCTTCTTCATTGTTGGTAGAAGAAGATAATTTTTTAGTTGAATGTTTTAAAGTTTTTCATAGAATTGAGTGCTGGGGTTTTTTATTCCGGGAAAAAAAGAAACCGCGAAAAATAAATATAGCAGCAGCAAGGGAACATAATATTCCTGTTGAATTTTTTGAGCAATTAAAACAAGGCGAAGATTTTATTGAGAAAGATTCAGTTATTAAAAACGAAATATTGACAACAGCCAATAAGCCTTCAAAAAGTTATGCGTACAGCGCCGATACTGTATATACCGAAAGCCTTGCAGAAAAAATGCGCAACGTAAACCTGTTGTATCATGAAGCAACTTATCTTAAAGATAAAACGGAGAAAGCTGCCATGCGTTTTCATTCAACAAGTGAACAGGCAGCACAACTTGCAAAAATAGCCGGCGCAAAAAAATTGCTGATTGGCCATTTCAGCTCTACGTATGAATCGCTGAATGAATTTTTAACTGAATCAAGAGCCATATTCCCCAATACTAACCTCGCTTTGGAAGGCCAGACTTTTTTGGTTACATAGTTTAATATTATACACTACTTAAAATAAATATTCCTAATTGGAATTAAAAAGCATTCACGGCAAATTTTAATATGCATCAATCTTGTTAAACCGTTGATAATAATAGCCTGCATCTCACAGCTTCAGTATTTTCTCAAAGTTTGAGAATAATTTTGCTTTCATGCAAAAGGGTTTTTTCAGGTTTGTATTGTTAATACTTTTTTATTTGCCTCAATATGCACACGCGCAGTCAAAAACAATTCAGGGTGAAATTTTAGACAAGCAAAGCGATGAGCCAATTCCTTTTGCCTCGGTAAGATTTAAAATAAAAGGCACTGGTGAACTTACAGATTCTTTAGGCAGGTTTACACTTTCTCTAAACAACTTATCTGCAACAGATTCACTGCGTATAACAAGCGTGGGTTACACGCCGGTAAGTATAGCTGCATCCGACTTAAAAGATTCAACTTTTATAACCGTTACATTAGTTGTTTTGCCGCCGCAACATGAAGTGGTGGTTAAAACAAAATACAACCGCGCATTGTGGTTTTGGAGAAAGATAATTGCGCATAAGCCTGAAAATGATAAACGACGTTTTAGTAATTATAGTTATGAAGTATATAATAAACTGGAACTTGACTTAGCTAACGTAAATAAAGAAAAACTTGGTAATAATTTTCTGCTTAAAAAATTAAATTTTGTGCTGGGTTATGTTGATAGTACTTCAGAAAAAGATCCTTACCTGCCTGTTTATTTAACCGAAACGCTTTCTGATTATTATTACCAGCGCAGCCCGCGAAAAACGCGTGAAGTAATAAAAGCTACTATTACTAACGGTTTAGATAACGAAAGTGTAATTAAACAATTGGGCGTAACATATCAAAATGTAGATGTGTATGACAATTCTATTCCGGTATTTGATAAAATGTATGTAAGTCCGTTTAGTGATAATGCTGATAACTATTACAACTATAAATTACTCGATACGCAATATCTCGCTGGCAAACGCCTTGTGCATTTTGCCTTCACACCAAAACACCCGGGCGGTGATATGTTTACCGGTGATTGCTGGATACATGATACCAGTTTTTCCATACAAAAAATAATGCTTCGCCCTTCCATAGATGCGAATATCAATTTTGTTTCAGGCTTAACAATTATACAGGAATTTAAACTGGTAAATGATACAACATGGTTTTTGTATAAAGACAAATTTGTTGCTGATATAACGCCGATCGGGAAAAACCATCTTGGCTTTAAAGCACGAAAAACGGCAACCTATAAAAACGTTCTTATTGACAATGATGCTGTAACTGCAAAGCTTGATTCAAACCGGACAAATGAAGATATTTTATTAAAAAGCGATGCGCAGAATAAACCGGATTCGTTCTGGTTGCAACAGCGGCACGAACCCTTAAATACGGATGAGCAAACAGTATATAAAGTATTAGATACGCTGGAGAAAAATAAAACTTATATACATTACCGCAACACGTTGAATTTTCTTACTACAGGCACAAAAGATATTGGCAACATACGCATTGGGCCGTGGTATAACTGGCTCTCTGCCGATCAATATGAAGGCACAAGATTTCGTTTTGACGCGGCCACCAATTCAGGCTTTAACCGTAACCTGAACCTTAGGGGTTATCTTGCTTACGGCACCAAAGATGAAACCTATAAAGGCAAGGCAGAAGTGAAATATATACTTAACCGAACGCCGTGGAGCTATGTAGATTTTTACTATAAAAATGATTTGGATAACGGCCAGGTCTTTTACGATCAGTTAGGTTCTGATAACATTTTTTCTTTCTTTTTCCGCAAGCCAAATATCCCTTTTAAATACCAGCAGATAATAGAAAAAAAAGCTGAGTATTATGCAGAAACAAATAATGGTTTTGGCATTGGTATATCTGCAAGCAGCAGGCAGTACCAGGCGCTGCTTAATTTGCCCGGCTCGCAATTATTTCCTGTAAAACAAGGTAATGCTTTTAATACGTTTGAAACCGGTTTGCACCTGCGTTATGCTTACCAGGAAAGGACTATAGAAAATAATTTTTACCGCTATAGTTTGGGTAGCGATTATCCAATTGTTGACTTTCATTATACGCATGGAATTCCGGGTGTTTTACACAGCAGTTATAAATATGATAAGGTTGATATTTCCATATCAGACTACCTGAATATTGCCCCTTACGGAACTTTATATTATAATGTATATGGCGGAAAAGTATTCGGCACATTGCCTTATCAAATGCTTGATATTTTACCGGGAAATGACTGGTATTATTACAGCAAATATTCTTTTAACCTCATGAACCGTTTTGAATACCTTACTGATCGTTATGCAGGCTTTACGCTTGAACACAATATTGGCTCGGGTATATTTCGTTATACAAAACTTACACGTAAATTAAAACTCCGCCAGTTTTGGGAAGCACGAGGAATAATAGGCGATTTATCCAAGGCAAATTACCAGCTTAATTTTGTTCCGGGCAGCCCGTTTCAATCGCTTAATAATAAAATGTATTTGGAAGTTGGAACCGGCGTAGATAACATTTTAAAATTCTTTTCAGTAGATTTTATATGGCGCGTGTTGCCAACACCTTTGCCCGATATTCGCTCGCAACGTTTTGGCATTTTCTTTGGCTTCAGTATTTCTTTATAAGAAATATGAATTTTTTGTTACAAGCTGCATCATTTCAATTAAGCTTCGTTGTAGCCAGTCCTCAACTTGATTGGGAATCACTCACTTTTACAGTTGATTTTTCATGGCAGCTATTTAAGATAATCTTTTCATTTTTAAACTTATCTTTATAAAGAACAATTCACACAATGTGAAAAATTTAATTGCCAATCATTACTTGCAATAGATATATTTGGAACAGGTTAGCAAGTAACAAATCCAAACCATTTTACTTACAAAAAACAAACACCTTTGACAGAAACAATTATTAACCTCGACACATTAAATCCAATAGAATTTTTCGGCGTAAACAACAGGAAGCTTGACATATTGAGAAAAAAATTTCCTTTATTAAAAATGCTTTCAAGAGGAACGCAGTTAAAAATAAGCGGTGCGCCGGAGCAGGTAGAATCAGCCAAAGAAAAAATTGATCTAATCATACAATACATGGAGCGAACCGGCGACATGAGTGAGAATTATTTTGAACAAATTCTCGGTGGCGATGATGCAGAAACAAGAGATAATTTTGTTGATAATAATCCCAATGACGTTTTGGTATTCGGTCCTAACGGCAAAACGGTTCGTGCAAGAACGGCCAATCAAAAAAGAATGGTTACTGCTGCAGAAACAAATGATATTGTATTTGCTGTTGGCCCCGCTGGCACCGGTAAAACCTACACTGCAGTTGCTATTGCAGTAAGGGCTTTAAAAAACAAACTGGTAAAGAAAATTATTTTAACGCGCCCTGCAGTTGAAGCTGGTGAAAATCTCGGTTTTTTACCAGGCGATTTAAAAGAAAAAATTGATCCGTATTTACGGCCTTTGTATGATGCGCTTGACGACATGATACCTGCTGATAAACTGGGTTATTACATGACTACACGCACGATAGAAATTGCGCCCCTTGCATATATGCGCGGCCGCACGCTGGATCATGCTTTTATTATTTTAGATGAAGCGCAAAATGCAAATGACCTTCAGCTTAAAATGTTTTTAACGCGTATTGGCGCTAACGCAAAAGCAATTATCACGGGCGATCCAACACAAATAGATCTTCCTAAAAATCAGCGCAGCGGTTTAGATAAAGCAATGCGTATTCTTCAAAATATAAATGGTATTGCGCATATACAATTAGATGAAGAAGATGTTGTGCGCCATCGTTTGGTGAAAGCAATTATTAAGGCTTACGAAAAAGAACATCATAAAGAAATGCAAGCATAGATTGTGTACTGTATAATAAAAAAAGCAGGTTTACAGCCTGCTTTTTTTATTATAGTTTAAAACTATTTAGTCAATTATTCTTCGTTAAAATTTTCTTCACCAGTTTCATCGGAAGAATTTTCCGTTTCAGTTTCTGTTTCTTCTGCATGTTCACCGTCGGCATCCTCAGTAAAGCCTACTGTTTTTTGTGGCAGATCGTATTTTTCTTCAATATCAATAAACTTTTTACCGAGTAAGCTGCGTGTGCCGTATTGCTGCGGGCCAATGCCTTCAACTCTTGCTGTGGCAGGATAAATTATTTTATTGCTTTCTTCTTTTGTAATATTTATTAATTCAACCCAAAAAGTCCAGTTCCTGGCAAAATCATATACAAAAACAAACTTTTGGTTGGTGTCACGAATCTCACTGCCAATAGTTGTATTTGCCATTAAAAAAGGTTCTGCCAGGTATTCTTTATCAGCATATTTTTCTAATGAAATTTCCCGGCCGCGCTGCCAGTTATCATTGCTTCTGTAAAAAGTTGCCTGGTGCTTATTGTCAAATTCATAAGACTTAAGAATTGCATTATGCAAATCAAAAAAAGTTTGCGAATGTTTAATTACAACATCTCTGTAAACAGCATCATCTTCTTCAAAATATGTCCTGAACTTTAAAATTGCCATCTTTAAAATATTTTATGTACCCGGCTTTTTGTTAATAATATAAATCGCAACTGCGAATCAACTCTCTTTTAACTGCATGAATTGAATTCAACTTAACACAGACAAAAATCGTACAGTATTTTTTATACGCCTTTAAAATTAATAAGTTTTGAAAAATGCTGAATGTGCTTATTGCGATGGCAACATACACAAAATACCTGTATTGCCATAATTTTATACAATAGGTTTTAAGCCAAGTAATGCGCCTTTTTCAAGCATTAAATTATAAGCATCCTGGTATTGGTTGGGAATATCGCCATCTAAAATTGCTTCGCGAATAGTTTCTTTTATCAGGCCAATTTTTTTACCTGGTGGAAGTCCAAATGTTGCCATAATAACTTCGCCGGTAATTGGCGGCTGCCAGTTGCGCATTTTATCTTTTTCTTCCACTTCAACCAAACGCTGACGAACAATTTCGAAATTGTTTAAATAACGTTTTACTTTTATTCTATTCTTACTGGTAATATCAGCTTCGCATAACATCATCAACGCATCAATATCTTCACCGGCGTCAAATAATAATCTTCGCACCGCGCTGTCTGTAATATTTTCTTTTGTTAAACTGATCGGGCGTAAATGCAGTGCAACAAGTTTTTGTACCAGCCGCATTTTATCATTAAGTGGCAATTTAAACCTTGCAAAAATTTTAGGCACCATTCTCGCGCCAAGTGCTTCATGGCCATGAAATGTCCATCCTTCTTCTTTACTAAAACGCTTTGTAGCTGGCTTTGCAATATCATGAAGCAAAGCTGCCCATCTTAACCATAGATCGTTTGTGTGAACGGAGATATTATCGAGCACCTGTAATGTATGCGTGAAATTATCTTTATGGCCAATGCCATCAATATATTCAGCGCCTTGCAAACTGAGTAACTGCGGAAATATTATTTCAAGCAAATTACTTTCACGCAATAAAAACCAGCCAACAGATGGCTTTTCAGCAAGCATTATTTTATTAATCTCATCTGTTATTCTTTCCTGCGAAACAATTTTTAAACGATGTGCATTTTCTTTTATGGCGTTAAAAGTATTTTCTTCAATAGTAAAACCAAGTTGTGTGGCAAAGCGGATGGCGCGCATCATGCGCAGCGGATCGTCACTAAAAGTTTGCGCCGGTTCAAGCGGTGTTTGAATAACTCTTTGTTCCA
>JBDUEO010000077.1:0-9979 GCA_040002335.1 Parafilimonas sp.
ACCGGTTTTGCAACGTAAATAATATCATCAGGAATTATAAAATCTCTTCCCGATAAGGCTGCATACGCTTTTGAAGCATTTAAAATAGCAATGCTTGCTCTTGGCGATGCGCCGAGATAAATTGCTTTATCGTTTCTTGTTGCCACAGAAATTTTTGCAATAAACTGAATGAGCTTTTCTTCAACAATAACATTTTTTATCAGTTGCCTTAACCTGATTACCTGTTCATCCGTAACAACAGGTTGTACCATATTCAACACATTATCTTCAGCAAACTGGTGAAAGCGCTGCAGGATATTTATTTCTTCCGTTTCGCTTGGATATGGAACAATTATCTTAAACAAAAAACGGTCTAACTGCGCTTCCGGTAAACGATAAGTTCCTTCCTGTTCAATCGGGTTTTGCGTGGCAATTACCATAAAAGGATTGTTCATTAAATGCGTAATGCCATCCATCGTTACCTGTTGTTCCTGCATTACTTCAAACAAAGCCGACTGTGTTTTTGCAGGCGCACGGTTTATTTCATCAATCAAAATAATATTGCTGAAAACCGGCCCGCGTTTAAATTTAAATGCGCCGGTTCCTGGGTTAAAAATACTTGTACCTAACACATCGCTTGGCATAAGATCGGGCGTAAATTGTATGCGGCTAAAACCTGTTTTTAAACATTTCGCAACAAGCCTTGCCGTTAATGTTTTGGCAACGCCGGGCACACCTTCAATTAATACGTGGCCGTTTGCAAGCAGCGCCACCATTATTAAACGCACCATTTCATCCTGGCCAATAATTACTTTTTTTATTTCCGTTTGAAGATTGAGCATGGCTGTGTTCAGCTCATCTAAATTTATTCTCTGCTCAAAAATTTCTTCGCTCATAATTATGTTGTTTTATAAAAATTTTCCAATAGCGTGTAATAATCCATTAATTGTTTTTGGGTGATGGCACTGCTTAAATTTATGGTGTGCATGTTTTCAATAATCGTATTTACTTCATGCACATCTTTATTTGATTTTGTTGCGAGCTGCTGCACAAATGAACTGTTTATTTCTGCTGTTGATATTTTAAAACGGTTGCGCACATAATCTAAAAAATAATGCGTTAGTTTTTCTGCAAGATTTTTATGATCTGCTTTTTCATAATACAGTTTTCCGATGGTGGTTACAAATTCCAGCGAGTCATTTTTCAGTTTTTCATAAACAGGAATCATTCGCTGTTTGCGTTTCGCTTCTGTTAGTACATACAACGCCAGCAACAATAAAGCAATCCAGAAAGCCCATCTAAAATTATTATACTTTAATATTACAGATAACAAACCTTGTTGCTGCTGCGGATTATTATTGTTATAATGATATAAATAATATTCATCCCACACTACTTTTTTTGTATCAGCCGGCAACAGGCTCATCATCTTTTCAAAATAGCCGCGGTTATTTTCATACAACAAAAAAAAGTTTGTAAAAGCAATTGGCGCCGTATGTAAAATAAATTTTCCCTGCATTGCATTTATGGCTATGCAATTTGGATTTGCCTGCGAAGAATAACCCAACGGAAAACTAAAACTGCTATCGGTTTTCGTAAGTGCATTTGTAAAATCTGCGCCGGGATATTGATACATCAAAGGTGTTGCAAAACTGTTTGAGTTAAGTTGTATAAATGTTGAATCAAATGGATTAAAAGCATGATGCACGGCTAATGAAAGTCCATAATAATTATAATGATTTTGTGTGCTTATCTTAAAAAATTTTGATGCAACGCCTGTAACCTGCAACGCAGAAATAAAAACATAATTTCCTTTTTGTACAAAACCTGTTAAGTAGTTCAAATCATCCTCAGTTGGATCGAAACTTTTGGTTACAATAAATAAAACCTGTTTGGCAGAATCGCTGCTGAGATTTTTCCAGTTAACGGGTGCATATTTATTAGTTTCAATTTTTGCGTGCGGAAATTCTTTTTCTAATAATGTAAATGCAGCATAAGTACCATAAGGAATTTTATCATGATCGTCTAACGTTATCCTGTCATCAAACCTATGCAGTTTACACGCGTTTGCAGTGCAGATAATTAAGATGAATAATATGTATGATAATGATTTGTTCATTGCTATAATTGGTCTTACGCTTTGTAAGCGCCTGTCCGTATTATTTTATGCTGTTTTGAAGTTTAATAAAATCGTTTTTTATGGTGTTGTAATTTTCTGTTGAGATATCAAATTTTCCATACCAAGCATATTCATAATTGTGCATTACTTTAAAAAAATCGTTGTAAAATTTTGTTTGATGAAGTTGTTGCAGGTAATGCAGGTTTGTATAATCTGCCTGGTATTGTATGTTGTTTGTATTGCTTAATGTTTTTAAAATTTCAAGAAACATCAGGCGAACAGCAATGCGGTAATTTTTTTCTTTCTCTGCCTGTACAATAAGTTTTGTATAAGACAAGTGAAAAATGTCTTCCTGTTCTGCGGTGGTTTCATTTTCTGCTGATGAAGCAGAGTCTCTTGAAAATAAACTGATCTTTTGCTGCACTAAAAAATATATAACAGCAGCTAAAAAAATACCAATTATAATTATCCAGATTAGTGTGTTGAACCATGATTGTTGTAAAATGCTGCTTTCGTTTTCATACTGCAATGTTTTGTTCTGCGCTTTCATTAAGCTGTCGCGGAATTTAGGATCATTCTTTAAACGTATTTCCAATTTTTCGGCTGCAGAAACATACCAGAAATCATCATCAGTTTTTAATTTTTTTATATCATCATCAATTAAATGCCGTTGTGTAATTTTTTCGTTTGAATATGGATCATTAATAGATTGTTTGCGGTTAAAAAAATATTCAGATGTATCGTAAATATGTTTCACTGTTGTATCAGCATAAGCATCATCATCGTCGTAATCAGCAGTTGATGAATCTATATTTTTCATGCTTGTTGTATCAACATAATTTGTATCTGGTGTTTGTGCATTTATTTTTTGGTTGGTGATGCAAATGGTTAGAAAAATAAAAACATATTTATACATGTTACGCCTAAGCTGCCAGTTGAATCTGCAGTACAAGGGAGTGACACAACGGAAGCTAAATAGTATTACTGCTGCCGGTAAACTAAAAAATATTTTTAAAAATTTATGCAGTTGCATTTAATAATTTGGCAGCATTTAATTTGCGTGTAAGGCGAATTGGGTAAACAATAAAATATCCGATAATTATGGTGAGCGAAAGCGCAATGATAAATAATTTTAACCACAACGGCATATCTGAATGGCGCGTTACAAAACCTTCAAAAAAAGCAGCAATAAAAAGCATGGGTATGTTTGATAATGCAATGATGAGGCCTTCTTTTGCACCTTGTTTTAATGCATCAATTCTTTTTACCGTGCCGGGAAATATCCAGCTTTTTGCCAGTACAATTCCCGATGCTGCGGCAACAACAAATGTTGAAAGTTCGAGTGTGCCGTGAATCATAATTGTGAGCAAACTATCTTTTAATAAACCGTTGTTGTAAAACATATATTCAAATGCGCCCACCATTACAGAATTTTGCATTAAACCGGTAATAGTAGTGTAGCCGAGCAAAATGCCGCCGCCAAATTCCATAAAAGCCACGCTAACATTGTTGATGAAAATATATACGAATGAAAGAAACTCGTTGCCATATCCATACACGCCAAACGGATGTCCTTCTTTAATGTTTTGCAAGGTCATATCAACATAACCATCGCCTAAAATTTGCCGCACAAAATTTTCGTCATTCTTTGCTGAAAAGAAACCTATGCTTACAAACAAAATAAACAAACAAAAACTGATTAATAAAACGCGGTGATGTTTGGCGATAACCAATGGCAGCGTGTATTTAAAAAAACTAATAATGCGGTTGCTTTTTTCTTTTTTGTTTTGATAGATGTCAAGATATTTTTTTGAAGCAGAACCATTTAAATATTGCGTGGTTTTGCTAACCGGGTAAAAGGTTTTGCTGTAGCCAAGATCTTCTGCCAGTTGAATAAATTCCTGCGCCATTTCATCCGGATGATGGCTTGGATTATCCTGAATTTGTTTCCAGCGCTGCCTGTTACGTTTTATAAAAAGGGCTTCTCTCAATTTACCTGCATTTTGGGTGCGAAAATTAGAATTACTTTATCTTTCCGCCAATTGTTTATGGAAAAAATAAAAATTCCAACCAGTTTTAATATTGAACTTGAGTTTGAAACACCTGAATTTCATAAGCGGCTTTTTGCGTGGGCAATAGATTTTGCCATAATGATTGCTTATTATATAATATGCACTTCTGTTTTACATGTTTTTTCATCTGTGCATACACCTTCCGGTAACGATCAGCCTTTTTATTATAACATGTCTGCGGTTTCTTTATTATTGTTTGTGCCATTGCTAACGTATCATCTTTTTTTTGAGCTTACGATGAACGGGCAAAGCATCGGCAAAAAAATAATTGGTATAAAAGTAATTGGTGAAAATGGCGGACGGCCTGCATTGCATCAATATTTAATAAGATGGCTTACGCGCCCTTTTGATTTTGTTTTTTTTGGATTGATTGGTTTGCTTACAGTAGTGTTAAGCAAAAAAAATCAGCGGCTTGGTGATATGGCTGCAGGAACATTGGTGATAAAAACAAAAATTGACACAAATATTAATGATACTGTTTTTTTTGAACTCAATGATGAATATAAACCGCGTTATGCAGCAGTAATGCGTTTAAGCGACCGGGATATGAATACTATAAAAGGTGTATTAAATAACAGCAGGCGCTATAAAAATTTTGATGTGGTTGCACGCGTAAGCGAAAAGGTGCGCAATGTGCTTGGTATAACTGATTATGAAGAACCTGCTGAATTTCTGGAAACGATTTTAAAAGACTACAATTATTATTCAAACCAATAATTAAATGCGCGTTTACTTTCAAAAAAAATTATCGTATTTATATAAATATTTTTGTTTGAAAGGATTGTACTTCTAAATTGCACTTGCTTATCAGGATAAAATCAAAACTTCTTTATAGTAATCAAAACTTTTTTCTTAATTAAATTAAATCAACTATGAATTTGAAAACTTTACGATTGAAAATGGTGATCGCGCTTTTTGTTGGTTGTGTTGCTGCAGATGGTTTATCTGCGCAGGAACTTACAGGGCAAAGTGCTGCAGCCCTTGTTAGAACAAACGCATCATCACTCGGCTTGTCTAAAAACGATTTAGGCAATATGCGCATTTCTTCAGCGTATATTGACAAAACTTCAGGTGCTTCATTAGTGTATGTTCAGCAAACATATAAAGGCGCCGATGTATTTAACGCTATTCAAACCTATGCCTTTAAAAACGGTAAAATGATTTCAGCAACCGGTCAGCCTTTACAGATTGCTGACATGGCAAATTCAAAAACCGGCAAAGCAGCTATAACACCTGCAAATGCCGTGAGTACTGCTGCAGCAAATTTAAGACTTGCAGTAGGCGGTTCTCTTGCGGCTGCAAAGCAAATTAATGGCCTGCAGCAATTTGATTTTGGCAAACTTGCTTTTTCATCTGTAAATGTAAAATCAAAACTTATATGGCTTACTGATGAAACAACCAACCAGGCATTATTATCATGGCAGGTTGAAATACAACCAAAAGGTTCTGCTGATTATTGGCTGGTGAATGTTGATGCGTTGAAAGGAAATGTCATCAGCAAAATTAACCTTAATGTAGTGTGCGACTGGACGCATCCTAACAACAACGGACAAATAGGTACACACATAAATACAACAGATTACAGTGCTGTTGCTACTACTGATGCAGATGCCTTAATTGCCGGCAGCGCAAAGTACAGAGTTGTACCTTTTCCTGCGGAAAGCCCCAATCACCCCGGTGGTGCACCTGTGGTAAAAACAAATCCATGGACGCTTGCAGGAGCAGGCAATAATGCTGCTACTTTAAATTGGAATTCCGATGGTACAACAAACTTCGACAGTTCAAGAGGCAACAATGTAATTGCCCAGGAAGACCATAATGGAAATAATGGCTTTGGACAGGGAGCGCTTTCTTCAACACCTGTACCAAATCTTACATTTACTGCTGCACCAAATTTTGGCACAGCGCCAACTACTCCGGTAAATCTGCGGTTTGCTTTAACCAATCTTTTTTACTGGAATAATATTATGCATGATGTTTCTTACCAATACGGTTTTGATGAAGTGTCTGGAAATTTCCAGGCAAATAATCTTGGCAGAGGCGGTGCAGGTAACGATTATGTATTTGCAGATGGCCAGGATGGTTCAGGTACTAATAATGCAAATTTTTCTACGCCGTCTGACGGTGGTAATCCACGTATGCAAATGTTTCTTTTTGATGCGGTTCCAAACTTTACAGTAAATAAACCTACAGCATTTGCCGGCAAAAAAACTGCCGTAGAAAGTGCCTTCAGCACAGCAAATAAAATTGTTGATAAAGGCCCGATCACCGGCCCTGTAGTATTGTATAATAACGATGCATCAGGAACTACACATGATGGTTGCGTAACTGCGTTTAATGCAAGCGCTCTTGTTGGAAAAATTGCTTTAGTTGACAGAGGCACTTGTAGCTTTACAGTAAAAGCATTAAATGCACAGAATGCAGGTGCTAAAGGTGTAATTGTAGCAGACAATGTTCCGGGTGAATATCCTATAATAATGGGTGGCACTGATAATACCATTACTGTTCCTTCTGTTATGATAAGCTTTGAAACAGGCGACTCCATGAAACAATACCTCGCAGCGCATACGGTTGTAACTACCACTATGAAAAAAGGTGTGCAGTTAGATGGTGATGATGATGCTGGTGTAATGTGTCATGAATATACACATGGTATATCCAACAGGCTTACCGGCGGCCCTAACAATGTAAGTTGTTTGCAAAACAAAGAACAGATGGGAGAAGGATGGAGTGATTACATGGCATTGATGACAACTACAAACTGGAAAACCGCAACTGTAAATGATGGTCCTAATAAACGCCCGATAGGTACTTATGTACTTGGACAAGGCACTGATGGTCCTGGTATTCGCGTATATCCTTACAGCTCAGATTTAAGTGTTAATCCATGGACGTATGACAGCCTTAAATTAAGCAGCAAGTTCTCCAATAGTCTTCAAACGTACGATCCGCATATCGTTGGTGAAGTATGGTGTAATATGCTTTGGACAATGACATGGAATATTATACAGGCCAAAGGCATAAACAAAAACATTTATAATGCTGCCGGCAACAAAGGCAACGATATAGCATTAAGATTAATGGTTGAAGGCTTGAAATTGCAAAAATGCAGCCCTGGTTTTGTAGATGGACGTAATGGCATTTTAAAAGCAGATACTGTATTATTCGGCGGCCAATACAGTGCTATTATATGGCAAACTTTTGCAAGCAGAGGTTTAGGATATAATGCTAACGAAGGCAGCAACAATAACATTAAAGATGGTACTGCAGATTATAGTTTACCTCCGGGATTGTTTGCAGAAACAAGCCAGGTTCAGGATGCAACTGCAAAAACCGCAACAGGTATAATTACAATTGCGCCAAACCCTGCAAGCACTAATGTTACGCTTACAGTAAGCGGCAACAAGAAAGCGCTTTCAGTAGCACTTGTAAATGCATCTGGCCAGCAAATAAAAACTTTTAGCATGAACGGCGAAAGATTAGATATGAGTCTTCCCAAGCTTGCTTCAGGTATGTATTATGTAAGAATTAGCGGTGAAGGATTCACTGAAACAAGAAAATTAGTTATTCAATAAATATTAATTTCTTTATAAAAAAGCTTCGCAAATTTGCGGGGCTTTTTTATTTGCATAAAGTGATATAGAATCTTTTTTATTTGCAATGCACATTTTTCAGAATATAAGCGTTGCTTCATTTCTTATCTTCGCCATCATGCAGGAATTGTTACAGCAAATTGATCAATACAAAAAAGAAGTTGAAACTTTCTGCGGCAATAATGATGAAGCCGCGGAAGCATTTCGCATAAAATATCTCGGTACAAAAGGCATTATAAAAAATATAATGCAGGAAATGAAAAATGTGCCGAACGATAAGAAAAAAGAAGTTGGCCAAATTTTAAACAGCTTTAAACAATTTGTTGAAACAAAATATGAAACATTAAAGCAGCGTGAAGCTGACAGCCACCAAGCACCAACCAATAATATTGATTATACGCTTCCCGGCGATGATATTACCATTGGTACGCGGCACCCTTTAAGTATTGTGCGCAACCGCATCATTTCAATATTTAACCGTCTTGGTTTTGTGTTGGCTGAAGGCCCTGAAATTGAAGACGACTGGCACAACTTTACTGCAATGAACATGCCCGAAAACCACCCGGCACGCGACATGCAGGATACTTTTTATGTTCAAAAAAATCCTGACTGGTTGTTGCGTACGCACACCAGCAGCGTACAGGCGCGTGTAATGGAAAAACAAAAACCGCCTATCAGAATTATTTGTCCTGGTCGTGTGTATAGAAATGAAACCATCAGTGCAAGAGCGCATTGTTTTTTTCACCAGGCAGAAGGTTTGTATGTTGATGAAAACGTAAGTTTCGCCGATCTTAAACAAACCTTATATTTTTTTGTACAGGAAATGTTTGGCAAAAATGTAAAGATCCGTTTCCGCCCTTCATATTTTCCGTTTACTGAGCCCAGCGCAGAAATGGATATTGATTGTTTAATTTGCCACGGTGCCGGTTGCAATGTTTGTAAACATACCGGTTGGGTTGAAATTTTGGGCAGCGGAATGGTGCATCCAAATGTGTTGCAGAATTTTAATATTGACCCTGAAAAATATACCGGCTTTGCATTTGGAATGGGCATTGAAAGAATTTGCCAGCTTAAATATCGTGTTAACGATCTGCGTTTGTATTCGCAGGATGATGTACGTTTTCTAAAACAGTTTGCGGGTGTTATTTGTTAGATTTTTGAAAATACATGATTAGGAAATGACAGGTTGAAATGAAATTGCAATGCTGCAGCCGCAAGCATTCATTTAGAATCACTTTTTTATATTTGCACACAAACGAAAAAAATATTTAATGTAGAATATAATTTCTTTCAGGGTAAAAATAGGTGGCAAACTGCAAAACAGTTTATCATGTTTATTCATTTTAAAAGAAAGAAATTATGGATTACGGGATACTTTGTACAATGCTTTTATTTTTTCACCTGGCAATCAAGCACCCATTCTTTGCCAAACTTATCTTTTAATGCACCAAAAAAATCGCCCCACGGCATTACTTGCGGAGATTCTACAATGGTTCCGCCGGCGCTGAGTTTTTCAAACAAATCTTTTAATTCAACTTCATCTTTACAAACAAGACATAATGCAAATGTGTTTCCTTCATTTGGTTTACTGCGGTTAAGATCGGATGCCATTATGCTTATTCCATCTGCAACAAACGCTGCATGTAAAACTGCATCGTTAAGATGCGCCGGCATTTGCGCAGCCATTTCAGGCACGTCGCTAACTTTCATAATATCTACATTTCCGCCTAAGCAATCTTTATAAAAATTCATTGCTTCGCGGCAGTTGCCATTGTAATTTAAGTAAGGACTTAACTGTGCCATAGTTTTATTTTTTTATTTGATTTTGATCAAACAAAAATATTGTAGTTGAAAATGATTGTTGCTGTGTGAACGAGACATTTTGCAGGTGTGTTTGCGACAAGCATACAAGTTTTATATTATTGTATGAACAAACCTTAATTTCAATTATGAAAAAAATTTTCTTTCTGCTTTGTTTGCTTGCTGTGTGTAATTTTTGTAATGCACAAACAAATGATTCAACTGCCATCCGCAATGCAATGAACGAACAACTAACTGCCTGGAACAATGGCAACGTTGATGCTTTTATGCAAACTTATTGGCAAAGTGATAGTTTGTTATTTGTAAGTGATCCTCCAAATTATGGATGGCAAACAACGTTAGATCATTACAAAAAAGCTTATCCTGATACCGCAGCAATGGGTAAACTTTCTTTT
>JBDUEO010000078.1:0-9965 GCA_040002335.1 Parafilimonas sp.
GTTAATGCATCAATAGTTCCGCCGTATAAATGAAATGCAGAACCATCAATATATTGCGCTGCTTTTGCATCATCTAAAATAGAGATTGGATAATCAGGCCTGTCAGCATTATGATCGTAAATAATAATTTTTGTTTTGATTTTTTTCTTTTTAAATAACGGGCCGAGATAATCTTTTACAAACTCGCCTTCAACTGGTGCAACTAATAATAAACTTGGATTATTGCCTGGATGCAATGGCTCATTTTGCAATGTAATTGCATTGATTGTAATTCCCTGTTGCGCCATCTCTTCAATATATTTTGCGATATAGTTTGCATACACTTTATAATATTCTGGTTTTAATCTTCCGCCGCGTGTATCGTTATTTGTTTTCATCCATGAAGGCGGGCTCCATGGCGATCCCAAAATTTTTATATTGTGATTGATGGAGAATATTTCTTTCAGCACAGGAATAACATTGGTTTTATCTTCTCCCAAATCGAAATACGATAATGATGTATCACCTGCAACATCATCATAAGAAAAAACTTTTTCATTAAGATCAGAAGCGCCGATACTTAAACGCAAATAACTTACACCAATAGCGTTGCCGGTTGTATCAAAAATTTGGTGCAAAAACTTATTTCTTGCAGATGCATTCATATTAATAATATGTTCAGCACTTCCGCCGGTTAATGCAAAACCAAATCCATCCATCAATTGAAATGGCTTACTATCATCAACTATTATTTTTTGATTATTTGTTTTGTTTGAAGTGAAATGTAATGCATTGGGTTGTTGCTGAAATAAAGCCGAACGATCGTAATTGGTTAACCAAACAGAAACCGGATTTTTTTGTGCAATTAAAATATGATCAGAAAATAAAAAAAGAATAAAAAGAATGCACTTAAATGTATATGGCTTCATCATCAGAATAATTTTTTGCTTAAGGCAAAGTAATAGTTTTTATAATTGTGTGTGAAAGCAATCATGCATATATGCAAATAACCTAAAGAACAATTACATAAGATGCAACATAGCTTCTAATGCGCGTGTCTTATCTTTAAATTTCTCAAATAATTTAAATTGATAAAACGCTTAAAGTTTATTCATTCATTTGTTTTAGCGCGAATAATAATTGCTTTGTTTTGTGTCTTTTTTATTACAACTGCCAATGCACAGCTTTGCAATGGCAGCCTTGGCGACCCTGTTGTAGATATAACTTTTGGCACAGGAGGCAGTACGGGTTATGTGCCTACAAATGCCTATACTTATACAAGCTCTTCATGCCCAAATGATGGCTATTATACTATAACTAACTATACTTCCGGTTGCTTTGGCGATGCGTGGCATACTATTACAACAGACCACACAGGTAATGGCGATTTTATGCTCGTAAACGCATCGTACGAACCGGGTGATTTTTTTGTAACTACGGTTAATAATCTTTGTCCGAATACAACATACCAGTTTTCTGCCTGGATTATGAATGTGCTGAACAGATCGGGCATAAGGCCAAATATCACTTTTAGTATTGAAGGTGCGGATGGTACAACGCTTGGCCAATATTCAACCGGGGATATTGTTGAAACTTCTGAACCTACATGGCTGCAATACGGGCTTTATTTTACCACCCCTGCAAATAATGCTGATATTACTTTGCGCATGACTAACAATGCGCCCGGTGGAAACGGTAACGATCTTGCTTTAGATGATATTACTTTTCGCCCCTGCGGGCCTGCTATTAATGCAGCTATAATAAACAATCCTGATACAGTAAATATATGTGAAGGCAATACAGATACATACACTTTTACAGCTTCTGTTTCATCTGGTTTCAGCATGCCTGTATATCAATGGCAGATAAGTAACGATACAGGTGCAAGCTGGCAGGATATACCTGGTGCAAATACTTTATCCTTCATTCGCTCACCTACAATAAAAGGCGATTATTGGTACAGGCTTAGCGTAACAGAACAAACTTCAGTAAGCATACTTTCCTGCCGTGTTGCATCTAATGTAATTGTTATTAATATACATAATAACCCTGGGGTAAGTGCCGGGCCAGATAGAATTTTAATTACAGGATCACCTGTAATACTGCAGGGAAGTGTAACCGGTGATCCTTCGGTATATTACTGGAACCCTTCATCTTATCTTGATAATGACAGTTTACTTACACCTTTAGCTTCGCCACCATCTGACTTTAATTATTCACTTTTTGCCACATCTGAATTTGGTTGTAAAAACACTGATGCGATGCAGGTAAAAGTTGTTGCAGGTATTTTTATACCGAACGCTTTTACGCCAAATAATGATGGGAAAAACGATAACTGGCGCATTCCGTTTCTTGATCCTTTATTAGGGGCTTCTGTAAATGTGTACAACCGTTATGGGCAAATTGTTTATCATGCTGAAAGCAGTACAGTTAATTGGGATGGAACCTGCAATGGGTTGCCTCAGCCAACGGGCGCTTACGTTTATAACATTCGGTTTAAATCAGGATATCCTGATATGAAAGGAATGATTTTATTGATACGTTAGGCAATAATATTTTAATGTTCAATTTAAAAAAAGTAGATATTTTATTATAGAAAGAGAACTTATATAAAAGTTAAATCAGAACCTCAAATTGGCTTTATGTAAAAAATACTGCAACTTAAAATTAAAAAAATTAAGTACTATATATTAACTTCGCATTTTAGAATCCAATATCAGGTACCAATAATTGTTCTCCGAAGAAACATATAATCCTCATGGGTTTCAACCTTTAACAGGTGAAAAAAGTTATCGTAACATACTTGATTACATGCTGGAAGGCGTGCAGATTTTAAACTTTGACTGGCAGTATATTTATGTAAACGACGTTGTATTAAAACAAAGCAAACTTTCACGTGAAGACCTGCTCGGGTTTACAATGCCTCAAAGATATCCTGGTGTTGAAAAAACGGAATTGTGGAAGATTTTGAAGCGATGCATGAACACAAGAAAATCGGAACAGTTTGAAAATGAGTTTATTTATGCTGACAATACAATATCCTATTTTCAATTAAGGATACAACCTTGCCCCGAAGGCCTTTTAATATTATCAGTAGATATTACTGAATACAATAACAATGAAAAACGTTTTCGCGTTCTGATAGAAAAAAGCCAGGACATGAAAACATTGTCATCAAAAGATGGAGATATTTTATACTGCAGCCCTTCCATAACCAAAGTTCTCGGTTATACAACTGATGAATATTTACAAAAGAACGTTCTTGACATGGTTCATCCGGATGATGTTGCCTCATTTCTTTTAAAGAGAAAAAATATATTCGAAGTACCCGGAAGTTCATTTCATTATGAACATCGTGTTAAACATAAAAGCGGTCACTGGATCTGGCGCGAAGGCACAATTACCAATCTGTTAAACGAACCGGGAATTTTTGCCATTGTATCTAACTTCAGAGATATTTCTGAACGAAAACTGGCTGAGCAGCAACGTGAATTTGAACAAAATAATTTGAACGCGTTAATTAATAATACGCAGGATTTGATGTGGAGCATTGGAAAAGATTTTAGCCTTATTACATATAACCGTGCCTTTGAAACTTTAATGAACTTTTTAACGTCAGGCACCATTAAAAAAGGCGATGATATACGCAAACTAAATATTCCGCAGGAACGTTTGCAGCTCATGAAATTTTTTTATCAGCGTGCATTAAAAGGAGAAATATTTACAGAAATTCAACACATAACTGAACCTGTAGAAATATATAATGAAATATCGTTTTACCCCATTTATAAAAACAATGTAGTTATTGGCACTGCCTGCCATGCAAGAGATGTTACCAGCAGAATAAGGTTTGAACAACAGATTAAAAACAGCGAAATATTTAACAGGGGTGTTATAGATTCTCTTAACGCGCACATAGCAGTTGTTGACAGCAAAGGCGTTGTTATAACAGTTAACGCAGCGTGGAAAAAATTTGCTGATGCAAATGGAAAAGACAGGTTACAAAATTCCAGTGTTGGTGCCAACTATTTTGAAGTATGTAAAAAATTAGCAGATGCCGGCGATGAAACTGTGATGCAGGTATTAACGGGCATCATGAACGTGTTGCATAAAAAAGAAGAAATATTTAACCTTGAATATACTTGTAGTACAACCGAAAAACAATTATGGTTCTCCATGCAGGTTATGCGTTTTGAAAGTGATGATACAATGCTTGTAATTTCTGTACATGATATTTCTGAACGCAAAAAAGCTGAGCTTGAACGCGCTGATATTTTTAATTCGTTGCTGCAAAGAAATAAAGATCTTGAGCAATTCTCTTACATCGTTTCGCATAACCTTCGTGCTCCTGTTGCCAACATACTTGGTACAGCCAATATTATAGATAACCCGGGTTTATCAGTAAGCGATAAAGAGTTGCTGGTAAAAGGTGTGGGCGAATCTGCAAAAAAGTTAGATGAAGTAATTTATGACCTTAATTATATTTTAAAACTGCGGCAGGTAAAAGAAGAGACTAAAGAGAAAGTTTGTTTTTCAAAACTGGTAAAAGAGATAACTTATAATATTCATCATCTTATTGATCCAAACAATGTAATTATTCAATACGATTTTTCTGCGATTGATGAATGGCGCACTTCAAAAGAATATTTATACAGCATTTTTTACAACCTTATAACCAACAGCATTAAATTTAGAAAGCCAAACATTCAAACTATTATACGCATTGGAAGCACGTGTAAAGATGAATTGCTTGAACTAAGTTTTGCAGATAATGGAACGGGTATAAACCTTAAAAAAAGAGGAGGCCAGGTTTTTGGCATATACAAAAGATTTCATCTTGAATCAGAAGGCCGTGGTATCGGCCTGTTTTTGGTAAAAACACAAGTAGAAGCGTTAGGAGGGAAGATTACAATAGCAAGTGAAGAAAATATTGGTACTAAATTTACTATAACCTTTATACTATGAAAGCAATTCAATTATACATTATGGTTGATGATGATGCCATTAATAATATGCTTTGTACCATTAGTTTGAAACGATATCTTGGCGATAACATACAAGTAAAAAGTTTTACAGAACCTGAACTCGGATTGGGATTTATAAAAAATGAATTTAATGATATAATGCAGCGTGCAGTATTATTGCTTGATGTAAATATGCCAACCATGACTGGCTGGGAATTCATGGAAGAATTTGATAATCTTTCTGAAGAAGTGCAAAAGCTGATAAGTGTTTACATATTATCTTCTTCAATTGATGAGCAGGATAAACAAAGAGCAGATTCAAACAAAAATATTATCGGTTTCATTTCAAAGCCGCTGACCCAGGAAATTCTTATTTCCATTTCAAATAATCAACATATTTCTCAAAAAGATCAGCATTTTTTTAGCTGATACAATTTGTTTTAATACGGCATGAACAAATGAATAAATTTGTTCATGAAAATTAAGATTGTTATACATCAGTTGTTGATTATTTCTTTCATTTTAATACCAGTAAATAGTTATGCGCTTTACCATTGGAACGCCGTAGATAAAAGTGAACCCGAATTATACAACTATTAATGAAAAGCAGGAAGATAAAGACCCTAACTCTACTTTAAATCATTTAAGAAACCAAACAGCGTGGTCAACATTTGATATTTTTCGCAGCATTGTATAAGAAAATCAGTTGTTTTCTTTTGATGAATTATCATTTAAAACAAACTTTTGTTTAAAAGAAGTTTTTACACCTAATGATGCTCTGTCCGCATTCATATTTTGTTTTTGTTCACCGCTTTCATTATTGTTTTCATTGACATTATTAAAATGCATTCCACTGCCTCCGTTGTTTCCATGATATCCGCCGTGCATTCCACTGCTGCCTGTATTTTCACCTGATGAATGTTGCAGCGCATTTATTTCAACGTTTAAAGTAATATCTGCAGTTGCATCTTTGGCAGAAAAATCGTTACCAAACAATTCTTTTTTTGCAATAGCAACTTCATAATAAAGATTTGATGTACTGTCCCAATTAATCGCTGCCTTTAAACCTGTAATACTATCAATCGGTATTTCACCATTAGCTGATGAAAAGCCTGTTACACTCATCAACCTGTGATTTGCTATAAAATTTTCTCTAAAAGAAGCAGCATTATGCACCTGGTGAAAATAAGGCGTATTATTACTCGTTGTATCGCCTTGCGATTGCGGTAATTGCTCTTTGTTTTGCGGCAATGGAAATATTATAGTTGCCTGGTGCTTTTCTTTTCCTTTTTCACTTAGTGTTATTTTCATTCCTGCACGCATCATCTTCATTTGATTAAGTTCATCTGCACTTTCAAAACATAAATAAATATTGTTACTGTCATTCGCAATACCAAATGATAATTTTGTATCATCATCATAAAAATTCAATGATCCCCATTCTGTGTTTTCTCCATCAACAATTACCGGTTGTTGCGTCCATCTTGCTGTAGCTACTTCACTTTGAGCGTAACTGTTTACATGCATGCACGCTAACAAAAGAACAAACAAAAAATACTTCATTTTACATTTTTTAAGGCAGCAGAGAAAATGTAAAATGAGGTATTTTCCAGGTTAATGAGTTACGATGCAGAAACTTTCACAAAAATTTTAAGCGGGTAATTATTGGTTCTCATCAACGCCGTAATCTGTATGTTCATATACACTGATGCTTATTTGCCAATTTGAAAATAAATATTGCAGGCTTAAATCAATTACTACATTTTTTATTTGTTGAATGTTAGGATCTGCAATAAAAAGAATACTGGCAAAGCGCTTTGAATCATCAGGTGAATTATACGTTGCCAGGAAGTTTATTTTTTTATTATCAATTATTGCCGAAGTACCTTTTATCTTATTAAAGTATTCATGAAATTTTGTTTTTGCTTCATCAAAAGCTTCTGTTTCAAACACCACTTCACGCCAGCTATAAATATTGTCTTTGTCTTCTCCGTTTTGAATGATGATGCTTGAATCTGCGCCATCAATATTTACGGTACAGGTATAGTTTGTTGATTGAATGCCTGTACCAATAATATCTCCGCGAATGTTATTGAAATTGTTTGGAAAATCTTCAATTACTTTAGATAAGGCGTTGCTTACATCTTTATTAAAACTTGCTAAATGAAATTGCGCGAATGTTGAAACTGAAAAAAATAAACTAATACACAGTATAGATTTTTTCATAATTGGATTTTGAAAATGTAAGTTAGTTTTTGTGCAAAATTTTTAGTGCTGATATTTATTCACACATGTGCATCGCAAAAAAATAAAAAAAACCCGCTCAGAAAAGAGCGGGTTTTGATGAAAACAATTTTAAAAATTATTTAGTTACAAGAAATTTTGTTCTTGAAACTAACACTGCATTTTGTTCAATACTTAAAACATAATTACCAACAGGCAAAGATGCTGCGCTGGTTAAGTTATAAGTATATTTTCCTGATGCAAGATTACCTAAAGTAATAGTTTGAGAAACCCTGCCACTGTTAAGATCTGTAACTTTTAAAACAGTGTTTCCATTTTTTACAAGCTGGTAATTTACAGTAGCTGCAAAACCAGAAACAGGATTAGGCGCAATTTTTAATTCAGGCATTGAAGTACCTGTGCCAGCAACAATAGCAGAAGCGCTGCCAATACCTATTGCATAAAATGCATCCTGAACACTTTTTACAGCTTGTGAAGAAGCGCCATATAAATCAGTTGCTGCATTTATGCACGCTGTTCTCCAATCACTGTACACTGCGTTCGGAAAAAGATATACTGTTTCTGTTCTGTAAATAATAAATGCTGCTTTTGCACCAATGCCTTTTACAGTATATGAATCGCCATTATCATTTGTGCCACTGCCACCTTCAACCAATAAATAATACATGTAATTACCAATGCCGCTGTTTGTATGAACGCCGCCATTATCTAAGCCGCCGTTTTTCCAGTATTGACCTTTATAAGTATTTGGTTGTTGTACTAATTTAGGATTAGACATATCGCGGATGATCCAGTTCATATCATTACTTAACTGCCAGTTAATATCGTTATGTTTTGTGTAGAACTGAACATTCTTTCCCATAATGTCACTCATACTTTCATTCATAGCGCCAGGCTCTTTTGAATAAACCAATTCTGAAGTTGTTTGAGTAACGCCGTGGGTTAATTCATGGCCTGTAACATCTATGCCCGTAACACCACCGTTTTCGCCTGTAGATCTTTTATTAAAATTCATTGACGAGCCATCCCAAAAAGCATTGTCAATATAAGTTGGATCATTTACATAGCTCGTTAAAGCGGTGCCGTTATTATCATAACTATTCCGGTGAAATACTTTAAAATAAAAAGCATAAGTAGAAGACACGCCAAAATGTGCATCCATAGCAGCCTGGTCCTGGCCGGTTAAATTCCAGGTGGCAGAACTGCTTGTGTAATCCTGGCCTCTTTTGCCTGACTCGCCATGCAGCGTAATAATACCACTGCCTTTGGTGTAATCACGTAAACGATACGTGCCGCTATTAACATCGCTGTGAATGTTTTGTTTACCGCTCCAATACGTGTTAGCTGTGCCGGGTGCATCAGATTCGTTGATGATATCATGCTTGCCGAGTACTTTGCCAGATGTTGCATCAACAAAATAATAAGCGCGGCTTAATGGTACACGTGCATACACATCTATTTTATATGCCAGTACAAGATTAGATGGATTAAAGCTTTGGTCATCATCCGTGCTTTTATTAAACCAAACTAATTTAGCTGAAGGTGCATAAGTTGCACTTTTATCACTCGTTTGGTTCTTTAAATCTTGTTCCATACCAGTATTTTGCCACGCATATTCTTTAGCGCCAACAAACTTTATGGCCGCATCAATGGCAGTTTGCTTTGCAATAGCATCTGTTGTTGATGCATTTTTTAAACTTGCGGGAACGTCTGTTATAACTTCTCCACTAATGCCAGTGGCTTTACCATTTTTTGTTTGAACAATGTACATAGCACCTTCAACGGGTATGCCTTTATACGATTGGTAAAAGCGGTAATTGATATTACCAAGATCATCTGATTCTGCCTTTTTTAAATTCACTTTAAGATCAGCATCAAAATTAAAAATAGAGTTAGCAAGGGCTTCAGAAAAATTTACTTGTTGACTGGCTTTTAAAGTAACATAGTGTTTACTTATTCCATTGTCTCCGCGAACAATTTCGCGCATTGAGCTTTGTGCATTCAGGCCAGTTAATAGCCCGAAGAAAGCAATTGGTAGAATTACTCTTTTCATTGATTGTATTTTAAGTGTGAAATAATGCAGCAGCAAATACATAAGTTAAAATCTCATTTAGATTAGCAAACTTCCTCGTTAGACAACATAAAGCATTAGTGCTTTGCAATCGCAATTTATATGTTTTAGATATTGTAAAAAAATTTTTAGTTAATGAAATTTATTGCAGATGTATCGTGTAATGTGTACGCACTTAAAATAAAATTGAAGAACAATTGTATCTCAGTTTTTTGTAAAACATCAATGGATATTATTAGTATGGATTGATTTGGTTACTATAAAAAGTGTGTACTGATATTGTTATTTCATCAATAATTAAATTGATGAATTTATATTAACCAAGAAAATAAATAATGCACATAAATTACTTTTTAAACATTTTTCTGCATAAGTTGTTATTGAAAAAAAAGTTGCTATGAAAACATTTATACTTTCCGTATTACTTATTATTTCCGGTGCTTCATTTGCGCAAAATTATAATATTGGCCATCGCCAGATTACATGGCTTGATGCTTCACGCAATAACCGGCCTGTAAAATTTGAAGTATATTATCCGGCACCAACAACAGCAGATAATGTTCCGGTAATTAACAATGGAAAAAAGTTTCCTTTAGTTGTTTTTGGGCATGGTTACCAGCTTACATATTCAGATTATGTTTGGCTGAAAGACAGCCTTGTACCCAAAGGTTTTTTTCTTGCTTGGGACTGCTCTTTGCCAACTCCTT
>JBDUEO010000079.1:0-9921 GCA_040002335.1 Parafilimonas sp.
GGAATATATGGCTGCACTAAATTCCATGGCACAAAAATTTCAATAAATTTTCCAAGACCAATAAAACCATAAGCCATAAAACCAAGGCAACCAATTAAAGCAAAAGCGACGATAATTGTATGCGAACTTTTTACGCCTTTTCCACTTAAACCAAAACGCGTTGCAAGCCATTCTGCACCTGTGTTTGCATTAGAGCGGCGAAGCCATTTAGCTAAAAACATCATATTAAAAACCTGGTTAAAAACCGGCCACAACCAGGGAATCCAAATGCTTTTCATCCCATACACAAAACACAATGAAACCATCCACATGGTGCCACTTATGTCAAACATATCCGATGCATCGCTTAAGCCCAATAAATACCAGGGCAACTTTTTGCCGCCAAGCAAATAGCTCTCTTTGCTGGCGCTTGCTTTTTTACGCAGGAACCAGCCAATAAAAAGCATTGACAGCAAGTACAAAATAATAATCGCAAAGTCTGGAAATTGTAATTTCATTGTTCAATTTTATCTTTTACAAAAATGCTTCTTACAACATTTAATGTAAAGCCCGTAGTAGAAACTACAGGCTATCTGCTTGTTTATAGTAGTGAAAAAAAACTCATTTATGTTTTTGATATAATTTTTCTTTAGCTGCATCTGCCTGCAATAAAATTTTATCGTCATTACAAAATGTTACAAAGTTTGCTGCAGATGCGTGGCCTTTGTATGGAACATAAAATTCTGTAGTGCCATCCTGCTTTGCGCCTGCATTGCGCCAAGCCAAAGCATAAGCAGCTTTATGCGCTTTTAGTACCGGCAGTAAAGTGCTTGTCCACCAGGTGCTATCAGGCAAACCGCCATAACCAAACTCAGTAAGCGCCGGAATTTTTTTGTGTGATGATGCAATGCTGTCCAACATAGAAAGCATGTTGTTTGCATCTTTCATAAATTCTGCGTTACTGTTTCGCTGATAAATATCAAAGCCGATTATATCTGCATAATCATCTCCCGGATATCTATCCAAATATTCATCAGCCGAATAAAATTTATCAGTATTGTAAGCGTATAATAAATTATGTACACCTTTTATATCGCGCAAATATTTTTCTGTGTATTGATACAATTGTTTTATTTCAGCAGGCGTGCAATTCTTTCCGCCCCACCAAAACCAATCGCCATTTAATTCATGAAACATGCGAAAAATTACCGGAATATATTCTCCGTGATTTGCTTTTAAACTTAAGAAAAATGAAGCCACTTTATCAAGCCATGAATTATACAACGCATTTTTTTCGCCACCCGGCAAAATTGAAGCAGCCGTTTCTTTTGGTGAAGGATCCCACGCTGTTTTTCCGGTTAACGGATTATTCAAATGCCAGCTTACTGTAATTACACTTCCATGTTCGTAACCGGAAATAATGTATTGCTTCATTTTTATAAACGGCACGCTGTCTATGTTCACGGGATGATCTAATTCAATTCTTCCTAATTCAAAACCCATTACCGCAGGATAATCGCCGGTTACATCTTTTATATCACTTCTGCCATCTTCATATTTCCAGTTAAAGCCATAAGCGGGATCATCCTGGTGGCCAAGCATTATACCTTTATCTAAACTCTTTTCTAAATTATTATACAGGTTGATGGTTTGTGCTGTTGCATGTTTATCGCAAGGCAGATTGGTTTGCGCATGCACACAGCTAATTATTGTACACAATAAAAAAGCTGATGCAATATTTTTTTTTGCTGACAAGGTTATTCGTTTTTAATTTAAACCAATGTTATCTACATAAATATCACTGGGTGCATTGCCGCTAAATTCCTGCAATACAATTTCACCTAATGTTGCAGGGCTTCCCAATGAGCTAAGCGGAATAAAGTAATCTGTATATTTTCCTTCTGAAATAGTGATAAGCTGTGTGGTTCCGTAATTACCGTTTATGGCAACACTAATTTGTTTACCGTCAGTTCCGGATCCACCATAAACAGAAAACCTGAGTGTTGTATATGTACTTAGATCAATTGGTGCGCTGCTGTAATTTGCAATTCTAAAAGCACCATAACCGGAAGTATATGTTGTTGCCAAACTGTTACTGCCAGATTCAACATTATCAGTAGAAATAGTTGTTGTTGCTGAATAGCTTTGAATAGACCAGTCTGTTATTAATGCATCATCAAATATGAATAATGAAATAGGCTGTACTACAACAAAACTTTGCGGAGAAGTTGCGGTGCCCAACGCATTTGTTACGGTAATAAAACCATTTTGCGCAGATGCCGGAACAGGAAATGTAATAGTGGAATCGTTCACTACATTTTGCATAACTGATGTTGCACCTAATTTAACTGAAGTAATATTATTGAACCGCACACCTTTAATTGTAATAACATCGCCGGGACTGCCGCTGTTTGGTGTAACCGATGCAATAACGGGTGCAAAATTTACAGTAAACGAAGCGGTGTCTGAACCGGTAGGCGCGGAAACTGTTATAGTTTGATTTGCCCCGGTAAGATTTAGCGGAACGGTAACAGTAAGCTTTGTTGAATCGCCTATTATAAAAGCGGCGCTTGTGCTTCCAAAAGTTACAGAACTTACATTCATAAAATTAATACCGGTAATTATAATATTATTTCCAGGGAAGGCCGTATCGGGAGTTACAGATGAAATGGTTGGAATTTTTGGCGCTTCAAGTATTGTAAATTTTTGCGCTGCATAAGCAACACCATCACCAACATATACTTGTACATACAAATCACCGGCAGGTAAACTATCCGGAACAATGGCGGAAATAGATGTATCTGAAGGCGTTTGAAACACCGCATCCACCGTTCCAAATTTTATTGCTGTAACATCTTTAAGATGTACGCCTTTAATATCAACTGGTGCGCCGGGAATGGCACTTGTTGGGTTTACGGTTATAATATCGGGAAGTGACTGGCCAGGATATTTATCTTCTTTTTTACAAGATGGCATTAAAAAACTGACAGCCGAAATTATAAAACAAAACAAAAAAGTTATCCGCAAATGCTTATGCATAAAAGTTAGTTTATTATTTAAAATTTTATAAGGCGTATATATTATAGTTTAACCAAAAGCACATCATCCGCATATAAAGTTTGATCAGCAACGCTATTACCTTCCAACTGAAAATCGAAGCGCTGGCAAACAACGCCATCAAAATTTCCAACAATTGGTATAGTAACGTACGTCCATACATTTGCCGGAACATTTACTTTAACTGTTTTGCCTGAACCACTGATAACTGCATCTGCAAAAACATCAAGCACATTATTTTCTGTACCACCTTTAATGTAAAAATTCAGGCTTGTATAATCTGAAGCAGCGAATGCATTATCAGAAAAAAAACTCATTCCCTGGTACCCGCCTTTTGAAAAAACTTCTTTTAATGAAGCGGCACTTGCAACTGCAAAATTAGGATCGTTGGAGATGCTTGAATTGCTCCATGAATAATCATGAATTCCAGGCCCGTAATCATCAGTAAAAAATTTAAACTGCTGATCCATATTTACGAGCGAAAAATCAGTAATCGTGGTGCCGGCATTATTTGTAACAGCAAGTTTTGCAGATTTTACAGACGAAGCAGGCAATGTAATAACCAATTGAGTAGATGTTGCAGATACAATTGTTGCCGTATCAGCAGTGCCAACTATACTTACACGAGAAGTTGACTGAAGATAATTTCCTGAAATGGTTACGGTGCTTCCGGCCTGCCATAATTGTGGATAAGCAGAAGTTACAGATGGTATTGCCAATACGGTAAAAGGCAAGCTGAACTGGTAGCCTGAAGTGGTAGTAAATACAATATGCTGCGAGCCTACATTTGCACTTGTAGGAACACGTATAAGAATGGCAGAACTTGTGTTGAAGTTTGGATTAAATGCAACAGGTACATTGCCCAGATCGAATACAGCAGACTGCACATTTTGAAGCCCGCTGCCTGTGATGGTAAGCAGCGCATTACCGGCAGCACTATCAGGTTTAATTTCGTTGGCCTGCGGATTCACGTTTATATCTTTTTTACAAGACCCGACAAAAAACACACAGCTTGCAAAACCAATTATAGCAATTATCGTTTTCATCATTTTCATTTTTTTCATTTTACGCCTTAAGCAGGCATTATACCATAGAAGTTTAAATATGATTTCAATTAGAAATAAGGCACGGCAGGTTTCGCTAATTCAGGATCGGCCACCACTTCATCAGATGGTATTGGCAAATACAATTGCGAAGCATCTGTAAAATTTGCATGCTGATGCGCGATCGATCCATCGCCGTTATAAGTGCCGCGTTCCTGTGCATTAATTATATCTTTTGCTTTATCAAAACCCTGCCTTTGAATATCATACCAATAATCGCCTTCAAAAGCAAATTCAACCCTTCTTTCATGTAATATCATATCTTTTGTAAGGCTGGTCACGGGTGGCAAACCTGCGCGTGTATGTACAAGATTAAAAGCGTTTAAAGCACTCACATCTGTGGTGGTTGCATTAACTCCCAAAACACCTTCTGCATAAATAAGTAAAACATCAGCGTAACGTAATATATATAAATTCAGCGCATCGCCAAATGCACTTGTAGGATCGCCGCCATTGCTTGCCGGCCCGTTAATATATTTTAAAGAATTTGATCTTGTACCTGTTGTAATATGTGTAGCATCGTCAGAATTTCCGGCCAAAGATGTATCGTAAGTAAAGCCGTTGGGAAAATTTGAATTTATCCAGTTCGGGTTTGAAAAACCTTCCTGCATAATTGACCATTGCTTTCTTTTATCGCCGGGCTCATACGCATTTAAAAGATCTATTGTTGGAATAACTGAAGAATAACCTGTGCCAAAATCTGGTTTTAAAAGTGTTGATGGGCCGGCATAAGCCTGTATATCGTTTGAATAAGAATAGCCGCCTGCAATCCATTGCAATGCAAATAAAGATTCGCTGTTATTATTTGCTTTTGCTGTGGTAAACATGGCTTCATAATCAGGATACAAACTATACTTACCTGATTGAATAACTTCGTTTGCTTTTAATGCGGCGCTATCATAATCACCCATATATAAATACAACTTTGCTTCCATACCGGCAGCAGAATATTTTGTAACACGGCCTGGCTGAAAAGGTGTTTCAGGCAAAGCTGCTTCTGCGGCTTCAAGATCATTCAATGCAAATCTTAATACATCTTTTTGAAGGTAGCGCGGAACATTTAAATCGCCTGAACCTGCAAGTGCAACAGGATCTGAAACAATGGGCGCATCGCCAAAAGTTCTGGCAATAAAAAAATAAGCAACACCTCTTATAAACCGCGCTTCTGCAATACCCGGATCAAAGTAAGAAGCATTTGCATCAGTGCGGGCTTGCTGAAGTGTATTAATTAAAACGGTAGCATTACCGGCAACTTTATAAAAAGCCTGCCATGCAAGTAAATCCTGACCATCAGTTGCAGAAACAGTAAAATAAACATAGCTGTTATTACCATAGTTTGCATCGCCTGCAGAAGTTATCATATTGCCGCCATATACTTCGCCAATACAATGAAAAGCTTTATCGAGCCAGCTATACCAAACCTGGTTATACAACAATGCGGTGGCGCCTTCAACCTGTTCTGCATTTGTGTAATAATTATCTAACGTTGGGCCGTTGAGCGATGGACGATTGAGGTAACTTTTTGAGCACCCGGCAACGAAAAGAATTAAGATTGCCGGTATATAAATTAATTTATTTTTCATTTTAATTTAATTAGAGGTTAGAATACAATGTTAGCACCGATAGTTAATGAACGTGGGTTTGGATAATGGCCATAATCAATATTTTGTAACAGCACGCTGCCATTAAATGCACCAAGTTCAGGATCGAAGCCACTGTACTTTGTAAACGTGTATAAATTTTGGCCTGAAACATAAATTCTGCAGGTTGACATTTTAACTTTCGTTAGCCAGTTTGCCGGTAAATTATAACCCAGTGAAACCGTTTGAATTCTTAAATAAGATCCATTTTCAATAAACCGGTTTGATATTTTTAAATTGTTTTGACTGTACTGATTATATCTTGGCAATACGCCATTTGGATTTGAAGAAGTGTACCGGTTTAAAACAGTAGAAAGCTGGTTGGTATATACACTAAATTCAGCTTCGGTTTCGGTACGGGAATAATTAAAAATATCATCTCCATAAACACCTTGTAAAAAGACGGAAAGATCAAACCCTTTGTAACTAAAATTATTTGTAAGCCCATAAGTAAATTTTGGATTTGGGTTACCAATAAACGTTTGATCTGCCGGTGTAATTTTTCCATCGCCATCAAGATCTTTATACCGCACATCGCCAAGCCAAAGCCCTTGCGGACCGACAGGCAAACCCTGGTTGGGGCCTTTGGTTAATTCATCCATACTTTTATATAAACCATCCGTTACATAGCCATAAAAACTGCCTAATGCCTGGCCTGCTATTGACTCTGTAAGTGTTACGGGCGCAAATGCCTGGCTCTTACCAAATAAAATAATACCCGGCGCATACAATTTGTCCAAAGTATTTTTATAATGACTGAATACAACAACGGTATTCCAGGTAAAATTTTTGGTTTGAATATTATGGCTTGTAATTCCTACATCAATACCGGTATTTGTAATTTGCCCGGCATTAGTATAAGGCGGTTCAATTTCCTGGTAAGAATTGTTTGGCGGATTGGGATCTAAACCTGCAAAACTTGGCAGCGTTGTAGCCAGCAATAATTTTGACGTAACTTTTCTATATACATCAACCGTTACATCTATTCGTTTAAACAAATTAGCATCTACACCAGCATTGTATGTTATAACAGATTCCCAGCTTAATGCAGGATAACCAACGTTGGCTACAACACCCGGAACAGAAGAAGAACCAAAAAGCCCGACAGCATTATTTGCTAATCTTATGTTTGTTGAGTATGCATTGTTGGGCGCGCTGGAAGTGCCTATTGAACCTGCGCCAATTCTTAATTTAAGATAGTTTAGAATTTTACTTCCTTTCGCAAAATTTTCATTGGTTATTGTCCAGCCTGCAGAAGCGCCCGGAAAATATCCAATTCTTTTATCAGGTCCAAAGTTTGATGAACCATCTCTTCTGCCCGATAAGCTTAAAGAATATTTATTATCATACGTATAATTTATTCTCGCAAAATAACTTTCTGACGAACCATCATATATTCCGCCGCCGGCAGGTGAAGCAGGATCTGGTGTACCTGCGCCTAACGATTGAATGTTTAGTGTAAGCCCTGTTACCGAAACCTGAGATTCATCATACCGGTTATAACTTGCTTCGTGGCCTACCACAACGTTTAATGCATGTTTGTCAAATACATGATTATAGGTAAGATAAGTTTGAAGCCCGTAATAATAACTGTTGGCTTTATCAACCCTTAACTTGCTTGGAGATGATATAATTGTTCCATCAGGATTTACCACATTTGGCTGAAAAGCCGAATTATTGTTTAACTGGAAATTGTAATTAAGCTGATTTCTAAAGCTTAGATCTTTTGTAATCTGAACATCAGCATATACACTACCATAAGCTTTCGATTGTTTTGCCTGCACATTGCGCAACGCTGCTAATGCTACAGGATTTTGTGAATTTCCAAAACCAATATTTTGAATGGTAGTGGTGCTTGCATAATTACCATCAAAAGTTTTTACGGGTACAGCAGGACTGTTATATAATGCTGCTGCAATTACAGATTGCTGTCCATCAGTAACAGATATTCTTTGATCTGTTGAAGATAAATTTATATTTATACCCGCTTTAAGCCAGCTTTTAACCTGCTGATCTAAACTGGCTTTTAATGAATATCTTTTAAAACCACTATTAATTAGAATGCCTGTTTGATCATAATAATTTCCTGAAAAATAGTAAGTGCTTTTTCCTTGTCCGCCCGAAAAAGATAGTTGATGATTTTGAACATTTCCTGTTTGAAAAACTGCATCCTGCCAATCTGTTCCGGGGCCTAATAAAGATGGATCTTTAAATTCACCAATCGTATCTGTAACACCAGATGCTGAATCGTTTAGAACAGAATTAAAATAGGTTGCATATTCGCGAAGATTCATTATTGGAAGTTTCTGCTGTATTTTTTGCTGGCCATAATAAACATCATATTCCAGTTTTCCAACACCTGCTGTACCATGTTTGGTAGTTATTTGTATAACACCATTTGCACCTTCAGCTCCATAAATTGCCTGCGCTGATGCATCTTTTAATACATCAATAGAAACAATATCTGATGGATTTAAAGTAGCCAGCGGGCTTTCCTGCGTTTGCCCGTTTATCCCACCCAAATAATCATTGCCGCCGCTGGTTGTACTTAACGGTACAGGAACGCCATCAATAATATATAAAGGCTGATTATTATTAACCGTGGTAATTCCTCTTATCAACACAGAAACGCCACCGCCCGGCTGGCCGCTGTTGCTGGTAACCGTAACGCCCGGCACTTTTCCCTGCAACATTTGATCGGCACCCGCTACCGGAATATTTTTTATATCTTTTTCATTAATAGATGAAATTGCAGATGTAACGTTAGAACGCCTTATGCTGCCGTAACCAATAACCACAACATCGTTAAGGCTTGAAGCGCCGGATGCACTTAATGCAACACTAACAATATTGTTTTCTGTTAGCGCAACTTCTTTTGTTTGCATGCCTACAAAAGACACCATTAATGCTTTTGCGTTTGGTGGCAAATGCAATGTAAATCTTCCATTCACATCTGTTGAAGTTGCAGCCCTCGAATTTTTTACTGTAACTGTTGCACCCAAAAGCGGGCTGCCGCTGGTATCAGTTACTTCGCCTGTTATAATTCTGTTTTGAGCGTAGGAATGATTAAGGAGTAATAATAAGAAAATGCTTACAAAGCCCCGCTTTAGCAATTTAATCATACGACAAGTTGTTTTCACAAAAATATTTATAAGTTTACATTAGTTAGCAATACTTTTTTATCTATTTTTTATATTTTTATGCAGGTTCAGGAAATTATTTAGTGAATTTATTAAGCTTGATAACCAGTTCTATAATATTATTCATTAATACTTTTTTATCATTTATCTGACTTAATTTAAACAAAATGGCAGCGGAATTGCTCAGGGAAATTATACCATTAACAAAGAATGATTGCTATACCATTTTTTCACGCACAAAAGAAAAGTTTGATTTTCCGCTGCATTACCACGAAGAATTTGAATTGAATTTTATTCAGAATGCAAAAAATGCCCAGCGCATTATTGGCGATCATATTGAAGATATAGTTGATCTTGAATTAGTATTGGTTGGCACCAATCTGCAGCATGGATGGTTTATGCATAAATGCAAAAGCAAAGAAATTAAAGAGATCACCATACAGTTTCACCGCGATCTTTTTGATGAAAAATTTTTGAACCGCAACCAAATGCATTTCATAAAAAACATGCTGGAAAAATCTTTGCGCGGTATTTTATTTTCAAGAGAAACCATTGTTACCATTATGCCACGGTTGGTGGCGCTTACTAAAAAACATGGCTTTGATTCTGTGCTTGAACTGATGTCTTTACTGCACGATCTTTCTGCTTCACGCAACATGCGTATTCTTTCAGATGGCGCATTCAGCAGCCTTGAAAGTTTTTCTTACGGCAGCAGGCGCATTGAAAAAGTAATGGAATACATCAACCTTAATTTTTCGAAAAATATAAGCCTTTCCGAAGCTTCACGCATTGCTTCAATGACAGATATTTCCTTCAGCAGGTTTTTTAAATTAAGAACCGGAAGAACGTTTATTGACACCGTAAATGAAATAAGATTAGGCCAGGCTTCGCGCATGTTAATTGATACCACACATAACATAACTGAAGTTGGTTATAAATGCGGCTTCAATAATATTTCAAACTTCAACAGAATTTTCAGAAAGAAAAAAAATTGTACGCCAA
>JBDUEO010000080.1:0-9821 GCA_040002335.1 Parafilimonas sp.
CAATTCTTACATATTGCAAGAGGTTCATTGTATGAATTGGAAACCTTATTAAACATTGCTCTGATGGTTGAAATTTTAAAAGAGAAAGATTTTGAACCATTTCTTATGCTTATTGATGAAAACTTAAAAATTTTAAACGGTCTGATAAATTCATTGGAAAAAAGAAAAGATTTAAAATAATTTTTATCTGTTTGTCAACCTTCATCTAACAACTATCATTTAAACAATGGAAGTAAACGAACTATTAAAAAAAGTAAGAGCGCTTGAAATAAAAAGCAAGCGTTTAACCAACCATCTTTTTACAGGTGAATACCATACTGCTTTTCGCGGCCAGGGGATGGCGTTTAAAGAAGTAAGGGAATACCAGCAAGGCGATGATGTAAGGTTTATTGACTGGAATGTTTCAGCACGAATGGATCATACGTACAGTAAAGTTTTTGAAGAAGAAAGAGAGTTGGGTGTGTATTTATTAATTGATGTAAGCGCAAGCAGTTTGTTTGGCACTTTTAAACAAAGCAAGAAGGAATTAATTACAGAAATGGCAGCGGTAATTTCTTTTTCAGCCATTACCAATAATGATAAAGCGGGCTTAATTTTTTTTAGTGATAAAGTAGAAAAATATATTCCTGCAAAAAAAAGTAAAGAACATGTTTTATATATGATGCGCGAAATGATAACGCATAAAGCGCATTCATCGCACACAGATATTACAAAAGCAATTGGCTATTTAAACCGTGTTACAAAACATAAAAGCATTGTATTTATTTTAAGCGATTTTGCTGATGCAGGTTATGAACATGCTTTAAAAGTTGCATCAAAACGGCATGATATAATTGGAATTCAGGTACACGATAAAAGTGATGCTGCATTGCCGAAAGTTGGCTTGATTAAATTGCAGGATTCAGAAACAGGCGAAACAATTTTATTAAATACAAAAAATGCTTTAACGCAGCAGGCATATAATAAACAGTTTAAAAAAATACAGGAAGATGCAAAGCAAAATTTTCGCCTTGCAGGTGCTGATCTTATTCAGATTGCAACAGGTGACGATTATGTAAAAGCACTGCAGGAATTTTTTACGAAGAGAAAATGATAAAACAGCCAACAGCCAACGATAAATGGTCAACGGTAAGCGTTGTATGTTCTGCTATAAAATTATTGAAGCAAGCTTTATTAATTTTTACTTTTTACTTTTCAATTAATGCCCTTTCAGCACAATCTGTTTCAGCTTCTTTAGACCGCGATAAAATTTTATTGGGAGAACAGGTTACATTACAATTAAATGCAGGCAACATAAGTAATTTAACTTCATTCGTTACAAACTGGCCACAGTTGCCGGATACGCTTAGCCATACGGAAATTTTAAAACGTACTGCAATTGATACAATAACTGTAAATGATGTAAATGCATACCAGCAAAGCTTTACGCTTACCTGTTTTGACTCTGGTGTATGGCAGCTTGGCCCATTTTTATTTGTAATACAGGATAAAGTTTCAGGCAAGCAATTACAACTTGCTACACAGCCAGTTTTTCTTACTGTTTTACCGGTTGATGTTTCTTCACTAAAAAATTATCATCCTCTAAAAGATATTATAAATGTTGAAACATCCTTTAACTGGTTGCCGATAATTATTGCAATTGGAGTTATTTTAATTGCAGTAATTATTTTCGTTTTTATTAAAAAAAGGAAAAAGAAAATTACAACAAAACCAAAAATTATTTTAAAAGGAACAGCACTGCAGCGTGCTTTGGAAAAATTATTGGTGTTGGAAAAACAGCCTTTATCATCAGCCATAGAAATAAAAAAATTTCATTCAGAAACAGATTTTATTATAAGGCAATATTTTGAAGAAATGATGCAGCTAAAAGCAATGCAGCTAACCGCGACAGAATTAGTTTCGCGATTAAGTGTGTATATGCAGGATAAACAATTACGCTTAAAGTTTCAGCGACTATTTGAGTTGAATGCATCAGTAAAATTTGCAAAATATTTACCTGAAGCAACTGAAAGCAGAAACACTTTAAAAGAAATAATAAGGAGCCTGCAACAAATTGATGAATCAGTAAACGAGGCAAGACATAATGCTAACAGAATGGTTTAAACATATTGAATTCGCATATTCCTGGATATTGGGCGCTTTATTATTAATGCCTGTATTAATTTACGAATATATCCGGCGGAATAAAAAGCAACAGGCTTCAATGCTGGTAACTACCACGCATTTTGTAAAAACAACTTCAGACTTAAGAACATCATTAAAACATTTGCCTTTTATTTTTAGATGCCTGGCAATTATTTGTTTAATACTTGCATTGGCAAGGCCGCAACAAAAATTTACAGAAACGAAAAACGAAGGCGAAGGCATTGATATTATGCTATGCTTTGATATAAGCGGCAGCATGACGGAAAAAGATTTTACACCGAACCGGCTTGAAGCATCAAAACAAGTAGCTGCGAGCTTTGTAGAAAAAAGGCCGGGCGATGAAATTGGGATTGTAATATTCAGCAATTTAAGCTTTACACTTTGCCCGCTTACTACAGATCATGATGCGGTTTTAAATCAAATACAAACCATTGAAAGCGGTTATTTACAAGATGAAGGCACAGCCATTGGAAGCGGAATTGCTACAAGTGTTGACAGGTTGCGCAACAGCAAAGCAAAAACAAAAATAATAATATTGCTTACAGATGGTGTTGATTTTGGCGGAACAATTCCTCCGGATATGGCTTTGCAAATGGCAAAATATTATGGCATTAAAGTGTACACAATTGGTGTAGGTTCAGAAAAAGAAGTTGATGAAGTGGTTGATTCGCCTTTAGGGCCGGTTGTGCAACATAAAACTTTAGAGTTTAATGAACCTTTATTAAAAAAGCTTGCAAATGAAACAGGCGGACAATATTTTCATGCAACAGATAATAATGCCTTGCAAAAAATTTATACAAGCATAAACCAGTTAGAAAAATCAAAAATAGAAGTTACAAGTTATAATAGATACACGGATAAATTTTTACCTTTAGTGTTAGCTGCGCTTTGTTATTTGTTGCTTGAAGTTTTACTTAGGTATACTTTATTCAGAACATTTCCTTAAAGTATTTGCATTCAATAAAGAACATTTAAAAGGAATGTTCTCCTTAATCATTATCGTGGCTGAATTCAATTGCTTTGTCTTCAATATATCTTTTAAAATTCGCCAAATCCTGTTCAATCATTTTCTTTAAATAAGAATTTACAAAACTTGCTACCGCAGCTCCAATATAACCTGCAGGCGGGCGATAGGTAATAAGAACTGTAATTTCAGTGCCGCCATAAGTATCTGCAAAATTTATTTTTCCTGCTGTTTCAATTTTAGATCCCGGCAAAGAACGCCAGCTTAATTCACGGCCTTCTTCCTGGTCAATTATTTCTGCATTCCATTCTATAGAAGGCATTTTTCCAGAAGTTTTAAGCATCCAGCGCGAATGCAATTCATCCTGTACCGTTATTTTCTTTATATGTTTTAAAAACTGAGGCAACCTTTCAAGGTTACGCCAGGAATTGTAAGCCAATTTCCTGGGTGCCCGAACTATAAAACATGTGCGGATGTTTACTGCCGGCGAATGTATTTTATGCTCTTCTTTTTGCACAAAAGCCATAACAGGGCAATTGCCTGAAACACCTCGGTATAAAAAATAAACACCACCATAGCGTAGAGCCTTTTTTATAAGATTTTGTTTCCCGGACACAGACATAGAATACAAAAAGGCCCCTGTAGCCAGAGAAGCTATTCTGCCACCTTTACCTACATTAATTACATTACTGCTTTCATATAATTTTGTAGCACGCGGCTCAAAAGCGTTACCGCTTAATTTAAAATTATGCATATTTAAACTTGTATTTTCTATTTAGCAAAGCTCACGCCACTTATTAATTTTTTTTCGGCACATCATCTATCTTCGTTAAATGCTTGCACGAATTTATAAATCAACAGGCAGTTGGTACATAGCAAAAACAGACAGCGGTTTTTTATATAATGCACGTATAAAAGGCATTTTTAAAATTGATGGCATTACATCTACAAATCCAGTTGCTGTTGGTGATATTGTTGAAATAGAACCTGAAGATGAATCTGGTAACAATGCGATTATAAATAATATATACGATCGTAAAAATTATATTGCACGCAGTTCGCCAAGACATAAAATGCAACACCACATAATTGCTTCAAATCTTGACCAGGCTTTAATAATTGTAACTTTAAAAGAGCCAAAAACATCGCAAGGTTTTATTGACAGATGCCTGGTTGCCGCAGAAGCGTACCACATTCCGCCAAAAATCGTTTTCAATAAAATTGATATTTATAAGAAAAAAGAATGGGATGTTTTTGAAAAATTGCAAAACATATATGAAAGCATTGGTTATTCTGTGCAAAAAATAAGTATGAAAACTTTTGAAGGTTTGGAAGACCTGAAAAATATTCTTGAAAACAAAATAAGCCTATTTTTTGGTCACAGCGGAATAGGGAAATCAACCTTAATTAATTATTTATTACCAAAGCTTGATTTACGAACAAGAGAAGTAAGTAACTGGAGCGGAAAAGGAATGCATACAACCACTTTTGCCGAAATGTTTGATCTACAGTTTGAAGGTAAAATAATAGACACGCCAGGTATTCGGGAATTTGCTATAAATGATATGGAGCGAGCTGAGTTATCACACTACTTTCCTGAAATGCGTGTTATTTTACAAGCATGCAAATTCAATAATTGTCTTCATATTGAAGAACCCGGCTGTGCTGTAAAAGAAGCGGTGGAAGAAGGAAAGATTTTTATGGAACGTTATATAAGTTATTATAACATTCTGCAAAGTATTGCTGAAAATAGTTATTAAACTTCGCGCAAACGAACTGCAAGTTTATCAGCCGTTTTTTTATCCTTTCCATTATACAAAAGTGTAACACCATTGTAAATGCTGTATTGCAGCGAAAGTGCATCACCTCGATATTTATAATGCCATTCAACCATCATTGCATCATCTTCTTTTGAAAGTAAATGCACATGACGCGTTTTGCCTAATAAATTGGCAATACGATAAAACTCCTGCAGGCTTCCGCTTTCGTTAATAACCATTTCGGTTTTACTGGTATATTCAAAGGTTTTCATTCCGTTTAGTTAGCATAATTGTTAGCAACATTCATTCCATATTATACGAAAAAAACCGGTTAAAGTTTTTCGTTAGAATTAATTATTTTAATTTTAAAAAAATTAAATTGGTGTTATGAAGAAGTGCTTTTACTGCTTTATTATCTCACAAGCAGCTTGTTAAGATTGCGGCTACAACAACGTTCGTTATATATGACAAGTGATGTTTTTATTTCGCTGCATTAATTTTAGAATACCACGAAGCATATTTTATGTAGTTTTTTGCAATCCGCTCAATTTCGCTGTGAATGTTATCTTTTGAAATATCTTTTACTTTTTTCGCCGGCACGCCAGCATAAATTGATCCCGATTCAACCACTGTTCCTTCCAATACAACGGCACCTGCCGCAATTATAGAATTACTTTTTATATCACACCTGTCCATTACAATTGCACCCATTCCTATCAGCACATGATCTCTCACAATACATCCATGCACAATTGCATTGTGGCCAATAGAAACATCGTCACCAATTTCAGTGGCATTTTTTTCATACGTACAATGAATAATTGATCCGTCCTGTATATTAACGCGGTTGCCGATATGAATATAATTTACATCGCCACGCACAACCACATTAAACCAAATACTGCAATCGTTTCCCATTTGCACATCACCAATTATTGTTGCAGTTGGAGCAATAAAACAATTTGAACCGAACTGCGGAGATTTGTTTAAACAGGAAATAATAACAGCCATAATAACTAAGTTTGAATTTTTTGAAACAGAATGTACTGATAAAATTACGAAATTGATGAGCGTTATTTCAAACCGTGAGCTTTTTTTTAAACATGTTGCGCAAACTTCAGGCGCACCAATCGGTCTTGAGATTATAAAAGCTGAGGGTATTTATCAGTATGACGTGAGCGGAAAAAAATATATTGATTTTATTGCCGGTTTCAGCGTTGCCAACATTGGGCATTCAAATGCAAAGGTTATAGCAGCAGTGCAGCAGCAGGTTGCGCAATACATGCACTTAATTGTTTATGGTGAGTTTATTGAATCGCCGCAAACTGCATATGCAAATCTTTTAACGCAACATCTTCCTTCAAATCTTAATTGCGTTTATTTTACAAACAGTGGAGCTGAAGCAACAGAAGGCGCTTTAAAACTTGCAAAACGGGTTACTAACCGAACCAATATTATTGCTTTCAACAAAAGCTATCACGGCAGCACGCAAGGCGCGTTAAGTGTTATGGGCGATGAATACTATCGCAATGCATTTCGCCCGTTGTTGCCCGGCATTTTTCACATTGATTATAACAGCGATGAAGTTTTTGAATTGATAAATGAAAACACCGCTTGCGTTATTCTTGAAACCATACAGGCCGAAAGCGGAATTACTATTCCCTCAAAAAAGTGGATGCAACAATTGAGAGCAACATGTACACAACAAGGCGCTTTATTAATTCTTGATGAAATACAAGCCGGTTTTGGAAGAACCGGAACATTGTGGGCATTTGAACAATTTGATATTATTCCGGATGTTTTGTTATTAGGAAAAGCTTTAGGCGGCGGCATGCCATTAGGCGCTTTCATCGCAAATAAAAACCTGATGCAGCAATTAAGTTTTAATCCGGTTTTGGGTCATATAACAACTTTCGGCGGCCATCCTGTATGTTGTGCTGCAGGCAAAGCTGCGTTTGAAGTTTTATTGCAAAACAATCTTATCAATCAGGTTAAAAATAAAGAAGCAGCTTTAGTTGCTCAATTACATCATACATCAATAAAAAAAATCAATCACTTTGGTTTATGGGCTTCTTTGCAATTTAATACTGCAGAAACTGCGCAAAATATTATTCATGCCTGTGTAAAAAAAGGCTGTATTACAGATTGGTTTTTATTTGCGCCGGATTGTTTGCGCGTCGCCCCTCCCCTTATTATAAATGAAAAAGAAATTTCTGATGCTTGTGATATTATTCTAAAGGCGATTAATGAAGAAACGATCAACACAAAATAGTGTCATTTTTAAAAGAAATAATTTTTGCGGGTAAACAAAACCTGATTTATTCGTTTATAGATAGTATTAATGATTGTTCTTGTTTTCCCAAAACCGTCTTGAAATTTTCGAGACGGTTTTTTTGTGAATGCCAATTTAATTTTTCAGGCTAATTAATATAGGTTTGCGCCTTAAATTAAAAAAATGAGTTTAACTGTTGTAGGTTCTATGGCTTTTGATGCAATTGAAACACCTTTTGGCAAAACGGATAAAATAATTGGTGGTTCGGCAACGTATGTAGCTTATGCTGCTTCTAATTTTATACAACCCATTCAGCAAATATCAATTGTAGGTTACGATTTTCCGCAGGAAGAACTGCAAAGCCTTCAGCAAAGAGGCGTTGTAACTGATGGCGTGGTAATTGTTCCTGATAAAAAGTCTTTTTTCTGGAGCGGCCGTTATCATTTGGATATGAATAGCCGCGATACTTTAGTTACAGATCTTAATGTGTTAGCAGATTTTGACCCAAAAATTCCTGAGAGTTTCCAGGGCTCTGAATTTTTAATGTTAGGAAATCTTGTTCCGGCAATTCAGCGAAGCGTAATAGAACAATTTAAAAAACGCCCTAAGCTGATTGTAATGGACACTATGAATTTCTGGATTGAAACCGCTTTGGAAGATTTAAAAGAGGTTTTTAAATTGGTAGATGTTTTATTGGTAAATGATAGTGAAGCAAGACAAATAAGCGGCGAATTTTCGTTGGTGAAAGCCGCCAAAAAAATATTAACGATGGGCCCAAAATTTTTGATTGTAAAAAAGGGTGAACATGGTGCTTTATTATTTCATGGCAACAATGTTTTTTTTGCACCGGCTTTACCATTAGAAGATGTGTTTGACCCAACCGGTGCCGGCGATACTTTTGCAGGTGGTTTTATTGGCCATCTTGCGAAAACAAAAGATATATCATTTGAGAATATGAAAACGGCCATAATTGTAGGTTCGGCATTGGCCAGTTTTTGTGTTGAAAAATTTGGCACAGAACGATTAAAAGAAATTACCAAAAAAGATATTGATGCGCGCCTTGAGCAATTTGTTGATCTTGTAAATTTTGATATAGCATTGGTTTCATAATATTAATTGCATAAAAAATATTTTTATAAAGTTTTGTACATGAGAAAAATTCTTCTTTGCATTTTCAGCCTTTCACTAATTATTTATTCCTGTAAAAACCATCAGGCTAAAAAACAGGAAATACAGGTTGATAACAGCATCAATAAAAAAACTTCTTACAATAATTTATTTATTGATAGCAATGCCATAAACGCTTTTATCAGTAAATATCCTGAATACCAAAAATTCAGTCAGCAGTACAGCGATTTTTATAAGCTGCGTAATTACCAATGTGCATGGTTTGATTCTACCGGAATGATTGAACAGGCATACAATTTTATGAACCTTGTTTCTAATGCGGTAAATGTGTATAACGACAGTTCGTTATACAATAAAGACCTGGCAAAACAAGTTGATGCTTTTAAAACAGATACATCAACAGTTGCAGTTAAAACAACACCTGATATAATAACAACAGAGTTAAAACTTACGGGCCAGTTTTTTTTATATGCTTCTAAAATTTATGGTGGTACAGACATAAACATACAGGAACTTGGCTGGTTTATTCCGCGCAAAAAACTTGATTTAACTGTTTTGCTTGATTCGCTTATTGAGAATAAAGCAGATATTCAAAATACTGAAATTCCTTTAAGCGATGGTTATAAAAAATTACTTAATTATCTCCCTGAATACAGAAAAATAAGCCAGTCTTCAACGTGGGATTCGATAGCTTATCCGGTAAAATCTTTACATCAGCATGAAACGTCTTCTATTATCCCAACTATAAAACAACGTTTGTTTACTTTAGGTGATTTAACTGAAAATGATACCACAGCTATTTTTGATTCTTCGCTTTTAAATGCGGCAAAAAACTTCCAGGCACGCATGGGTTTAGCAACAGATGGGGTTATTGGAAAAACATTTATTAAACAATTAAATGTTTCTCCTTCAAAAAGAATTGAACAAATTTTGGTGAACCTTGAGCGCCTTCGCTGGATGCCGCAAATAAACGACAGTACATCAATTATTGTAAATATTCCTGCATATAAAATGTATGTATATAATGATGGCAAACTTCAGTTTGATATGAATGTTGTTGTTGGCGCGGCTGCAACAGGAACGGTAATTTTTACCGGCAATTTAAAATATATTGTCTTCAGCCCTTACTGGAATATTCCTGCAAGTATAGTTAAGAAAGAAATTTTGCCAGGCATTGCGCGTAATAAAAATTATCTCGCCGATCATCACATGGAAATATATGGAACACTTGGCAAGGGCATTCCTGCAGTACGCCAATTGCCGGGAGACGATAATGCATTAGGTCATGTAAAATTTTTATTCCCAAATAATTTTGATATTTATTTTCATGATACAAATGCCCGTGGTGCATTTAATTCTTCCAGCCGCAGCCTTAGCCACGGCTGTATAAGGTTAAACCATCCAAAAGAACTTGCTATGTATTTACTGCGTGATGATTCAACAAAATATAACAGCCAAACAGTTGACAGTTTAATGAATTTGAAAACAGAAAAATGGGTTACACTAAAAAACGCTGTTCCTGTTCTGATTAGTTATTATACAGCTTTTGTTG
>JBDUEO010000081.1:0-9820 GCA_040002335.1 Parafilimonas sp.
ATGGCCGATGGTACTGCAAAGAAATGCGGGAGAGTAGGTAGCTGCCATTCTTATTAAGCCTCATAGTTTTTCTATGGGGCTTTTTTTTTATTATTTTTTATGCAGTTAACCACATTATTTGGGGAAGAACGGAGTAAAAAATCCTAATACTTTAATATTGCTGTGTATTTTAAAAAAAAGGTCTCTCAATTTTGTTGTTTTCCTTCACGTTAATCGGCTACTTTCTTCCAAAAATCAACGTGTGATTTATTCTTATTTATTTATTATTACTTCCGCCATGTGATACCATGGAAGCCCTTATTCGTTTAACGCAATATAGTTTGACATGGTTCCGGTTATTCCAAATCCTGCACCAATAATTTGAAGACTAATACAGTAAGCTTTTATATTTTAAAAGCAGTTATTATAACCTTTTTGAAGGCGAACCAAATATAATTATTTTTAATTCCTTCCACAATTAAATTGTAAGATTAGCCAATATAAAAGATAAATTCGAATTGGTGGGAAATGATTGAGAATCTGTAATAATAGTTTCAGAAAGATAAATGCATCATTAAATATTAGATGTATAAATTTTTTTAAAAATTAATTTATACTATTGCCTGTATTTAAAGTCTGAAGAAAAAAATCCATGAAGCAGGTTTTTGCGATTCTCATCATCGCAATATTATTTTCACAATGCACTAATTCCCATCAAAAAATTGCAGATCGCAAAAGTGCTAAAAAATTTATACCTGCAATCGTTGCAAAAAGCATTACGACCGGTTCGGTAATATTGAAAAAGAAACAAGTTCCTGTTATATGTTATCATCACATTGAAAACTGGACACTAAAAGAAAAAGCAAGCCTTAAATTATTATTATCGCCTGTTGCAAATTTTGACGACCAGATAAAGTCACTTGCTGATAGCGGCTATCACACTATAACGCCCGATGAATATTATGCATACTTAACTGCGGATTCGCCTTTGCCGTCGAAACCGATAATGATAACTTTTGATGATACTAACAAAGACCAATATACTTTTGCTTTGCCTGAGTTAGATAAATATCATTTTAAGGGGGTGTTTTTTATAACTACAATTGCAATTGGCAGGGGAAAGTATATGAGTGCTGAGCAGTTAAAACAAATGTCAGACGAAGGGCATATAATTGCTGCACATACTTTTGATCATCCGCCTGTAGTAAGATTGAAAAATGAAAAGGATTATGAACTACAACTAATGAAGCCAAAGGAAACGCTTGAAGCTATAACAGGTAAACCTGTTGATTGTTTCGCTTATCCTTATGGAATTATTGATCCAAAAATTTATGCTGAATTACAGAAATACGGTTATAAATCTGCATATCAACTGGTACAATTTAAACGCGATTCAACTTATCCTTTATACACCCTTAGAAGAATAATAGTGCCCGGCGCTTGGAGTGGTGTTACCATGCAAAAATATATGAAAGCAGATTTTTAATAAGAAGCTTGTATTGTTTTAAAACGAAAAGGAATAAAGCTTTTAATTATTATTAATTTGATTGTTTAATTTTTTGTTGCCTGCATCTTTCACAGCAATATTTCACTTCACACCAATTCTTTTTCCATTTCTTACGCCAAGTAAATGTGCGTTTGCAAACAGCGCAAATTTATCAGGTAGATTTTCCTTTTTTTACGGCGCGCATACAAAATTTTTAGGTGGCGATATTTTATTTACTTAACAATAAAATTATAAATAGAATCAACTTCAACAGATATATAAGTTATTAATTTTAAGCCTTAGATTTATGAAACAAAAAATTTCTGTTTATGAAAATTAATATCACCGTTGCCCTTATTACATTTTTTATTATTTCATGCTCAAAAGAAAACACTTTTAAAACTAATGCAAACGATCAAACCAATATTGCTGCCTTAACAAGTACCACTAATATACCTATCAACGATCTTGGTGCAGGAAAATTTAAAGGTTACACAGGTGGTTTATATCCCGGTGGTTTAAATCATCCCAGCGGGACTTATGCCGTTGATCTGTATAAAACCTGCCATAGTATAGTTCCGATTGATACTTTTGGTAATCCATCCGTAACAAAAAGCGGGAAAGTTTTAATGATTTCTTTAGGTTGGAGCATAGGCAGTCAAAACCTGCGAGCGTTAAAAATTAAAACTACCGGCAACCCGCTCACTAATCCTAAGCTTTTATTAGAAAGTTTTAGTTTAGGAAGCGGAACTGCAAGGTTGAATAATATTATGAACCCAAATGATGCTTATTGGGATTATGTAGCCGCAAGAATAAAAGACTCAAACACCAGCTTTAGGCAAGTACAAATAATTTATCTTGATTCAGAAGATTCATCAGATATTATAGGTTTTCCCGCCAGGCCGCTACTGGTAAAGAGCACACTGCAAAGTTGTTTCCGGGTTTTTGAGCAAAAATTCCCAAATGTAAAACTCGTTTATCTTGTAGCAAGAACAACAACTTTTGGTACCCAGCATGTATTTAATACAGAACCTTGCCCGTATTATTTTGGCTGGGCGTGTAAATGGGCTATTGAAGATCAGATCAACGGCGTTGCTGGTACAACATATAAAGGTGCAAATAAAGTATCTCCTATGATAGCCTGGGGTTTTTACGAATGGGCTACATCAACACCAAGAATAACAGATAGTTTTTCATGGACATCCGATCTTATGAAGGATGGGCTTCATGCCAATGATGAAGGAAAAGATACGTTGTCAACAAGATTTCAGAACTTCCTGTTGACAGATAAATTTGCGCGAAACTGGTATGCTAAATAAGTTTTATTTCCGAATGCAAGCGCAAACTATCACCAAGAGAAATTTTTCGCATGTCAAACCTGCCGGTAAAGAAGATTGGCTTTAAAGTTGTTTTCTTTCTGGCAAAATCTAAATACGATTATATATGTCAAGCGAAAAAGCAATACTGGCTGGCGGCTGTTTTTGGGGAGTTGAAGAATTGATAAGAGAAATTCCGGGTGTAACATCAACTGTAGTTGGTTATACTGGTGGAGATGTGCAACGTGCAACCTATCGAAATCATGGTAATCATGCTGAAGCAATAGCTATTACATTCGATCCGGAAAAACTTTCGTACCGCAAACTGCTGGAATTTTTTTTCCAGATTCATAATCCAACAACAAAGAACAGGCAAGGAAATGATGTTGGCACTTCTTACCGCTCAGCTATTTTTTATCTAAGCGAGCAACAAAAGAAAACAGCGGAGGATTTAATCAGCGAAATGAATGCATCAGGCAAATGGCCTGGAACTATTGTAACAGAAGTTATTCCTGCTTCTGATTTTTGGGATGCTGAGGAAGAACATCAGAATTATTTACAAAAACATCCGCATGGTTATACGTGTCATTATATTAGGCCTGATTGGCAATTACCTTAATTAAAAAGAATAGTACATCGTATTTTTTATTGATGATTATTCAAATAATAAACAGGATGTATTTATATTAGTTATCTCAGCACACTGATAATATAAGATTTAAAAGCAAGCCTTTTAATCTAATTCTAAAATAAAAATGATGTGGCATAATATGGTAAAATGAAATGCCATGTATTGATTTTACAATTACTGAAGCAGTTATTAAAATTGTAATAAATTACACGTTGCAAAAGCTATTAGGTTTGCATAATACGTCTTGAAATTTTTTAAATCATACAATTCACTTTTTCTTTTTCTGACGTTGCCTTTAATGCTACCTGCACATACAGGTTGCATTAAAGAATATAGTTTTATGGGCACTGTTTTTAAAATAACGACGACACTGCTTTAATTACTGATGGAAATTTCTTAGCTCAACTGCACTAAAATAATTTTTATAACTTCAGACCGGTGAAGCGATTTTGATGGTTTTAAAGTAAGTGCTTTTGTACAAACACCGTGAATAATTCATAACAGTACTTCTATGCAATTATCAAATACAAAAAATAGTTTAGAAAATATAAATGAATTAAACAATGAAGCGTATGATTGTAAAATTAGCGCAGCAACACATCGCAATTATTATTCACCAAAACAATAAAGCGAATAAAATTATAAGAGGTGAAGAAGTAAATAGTAAATCTGTAACTATAAAAAATGATGAGGAATGAATTCGTTTAAAATAAAAAGCGTTGTATTCATTTATATTATTTTCTTGATGATGCTTTTTAATAAAATAAGCGCACAGGGAAAATATCTTACAACCCTTTCTTCACCCGTTTTATTTGCAGGAAATGATTCAACTGCTTACCGTGATCCGGCAGTTTTGTTTTATCACGATTCTGTTTACCTTTTTTTTACTTACATCAAAACTAAAAATGATAAAGTGTATTCTTTCACTGCTATTAGCTGTTCAAAAGATCTGCGTAATTGGTCACCCATAAAAATGATAACGCCTGAAGATCAAAGCAAAGATTATTCAAGCCCAGGCAATGTAATCCGTTTTAATAATGAATGGATATTATGCCTGCAAACTTATCCGCGACCCGGTTATTTAAAAGAAGAAATGCCGCGATTTGGTAATAGTGATGCGAGGCTGTACATCATGCGCAGCAAAGATTTGAATAACTGGTCGCAGCCGGAATTAATGAAAGTAAAAAGCGACAGCGTGTCGTTTGAACAAATGGGCAGAATGATTGATCCATATTTAATAGAAGATAAAAATGAAAAAGGCAAGTGGTGGTGTTTTTATAAACAAAATGGTGTAAGCATGTCTTATACATACGATTTTAAAAACTGGACATATTCCGGGCATACTGAATCTGGCGAGAATGTTTGTGTGCTGCATGAAAAAAATCAATACATTTTATTTCATTCATTAAAAAACGGTATTGCTATAAAACGTTCGGTTGATTTGCAGCATTGGAAAGATTGGGGCGAATTAATTACGCTTGGGCAAAACAAGTGGCCGTGGGCTAAAGGAAGAATAACTGCAGGTGCTGTTATTAATTTAAAAAAGTACAAAAATTTCGGTAGTTATATTATGTTTTTTCATGGTTCAGGTCCGTTAACAGAAGATCAGGGAGACTTTGATAAAAATGCTTCCATCGGTATTGCATGGAGCAATGATTTATTACACTGGAGTTGGCCTGAATAATTTTATATATCTATTTACTAAGAAAATTTTTGGCTATTTCTTTTCTAAATGCTTCATCGCCCATTTCATTTCGTTTTTCATATAAAGCTTTTGCATCAGCGCCTGCCACATATCTTAATATGTCTTTGCCATCTGTGGCTGCTTCATATACAACTGCTGCAATTTGTTCAGCAGATGAGCGTAATTTTTCTCTTTCCGGGTTATTGAAAGCTGCAAAAAATTTTTCCATTATTTTATTATATTCAGGATGCATAGACATGTCTAAAGAGCGGCCTGCGAAATCTGTTTTTATGCCACCGGGCGAAACTGTTTTTACTCCAATTCCAAATTCACTTAATTCAAAAAAAAGGCTTTCACTCCATCCTTCCAAAGCCCATTTTGTAGCATGATAAACTGAATTAAGTGGAAACGCAACCAGCCCGCCAATAGAAGTGGTAGTAATAAATAAACCATGCTTCTGTTTTCTGAAAGCCGGGATGAATGCTTTTGTTACACGAATTACACCTAACAGGTTTGTAGTAACTTCTTTTACTATTTGTTCGTCTGTTGTAGATTCCAGTGGCCCGGCTAAACCATAACCTGCGTTATTAAACACAACATCTACCGTACCTGTGTCAAGCACTTTTAACACCGTTTCTTTTATTCTTTCAGCATCTGTTACATCTAAAGGCAACACAGTAACATTCTCTAATGCATTTAATTCTTTTTCTTTTTCAGGATTGCGCATAGTGGCAATCACATGCCATCCTTTTTCGGCAAAAAGTTTTGCAGTTGCTTTACCTAATCCTGTTGATGTACCGGTAATAAATATAGTTTTAGCCATGTTGATTTTTTCCATTGTTCACAAACATAATACCCGGCAAAGCCGGGCATTAATTAATTGTTCAAGTTAAACAAAGTTGTGGCAGCGTTTAACTTTTCCTGTTTACAATGGCCCTTTGTGATACTATGGCGATCAACACAAATATTGCGGCAAAAAGCATTACCCATATAATAGGGAAAGGCTGTGCCGAAACATAAAACTTGTAAATAGGTGGCAAGTGAAATTTACCGGCAAGCCATAAACCGATAAATGCGCCCACGAAGCCAAGCACTGTTGAAACAATCCAACCAGCATCTCTGTAACCTGTAATAAATTGACCTAAGGATGCGAAAACTGCAGCAAGGATTAGCAGGATTATAATTCCCGTAAACGTCATGGTATAAATTTTTTATAAAAGTAGAGATTAAAACAGATTAACAATTAAAGTGATTCCTTATAAAAAAGATAATTCTATAAAAACTAAGATTTCTTAATCAAACGGAGCCCGGTTTATAATTGCTATTAATCTTTTTATCACGAAGTACAATATAAAACGGCGTTTACTAAACCTAATTTGCAACAGCGTTATAAATTCTTCTTTTAAGCCTCAACGATTCTTCAGCTTGTTTAATATGCATTATTAAAGTGCATATATCAGCAGCAACTTCTGTATGTTTCAATAACAGTTTGTAATCATTCTGCAGGTTTTGAATTTGCATTTCAAGTTGCGTAATAGCAATAGCGAAATCTTTCTTCATAAAGGATATTTATTAAATAACTGTAAGAAATAGAAAATTAGTATGCGATGTCTTTTATAGATAGGAGAAAACCGCTTTTTACAACGATACAGCTTTGCGCAGGCGGCGGTAATAGAATTCCGTCTGCCGGAACTGTTGCCAAATTTAAAAATAAATGTTCATTGTTATTACTATTGTTCAACAGAGTTACGTCAGACGAAACTACAGATGAAACATGCACCAATGCTGATTGTTAGCAGTTCTGCGCCGCTTGTGCAAAACTGCTTGTTATACGCATAGCCATTTTTTGGATTAGTCAAGGCATATAATTGCGTAAGGTTTATTATATGGAATATCTTCACCTTCCGCAGCAAAAAAACCAATTTTTGTTTCAGCAGTTAATTTTTCGCCTTGTTTTATGGCTCCTTTTGCAGATGGAAATGCTGGACTGTTACTACATACAAAAGCTGGTAAGCCGTTAAATAAAACTTTTGCAAGTTTTACTTTTCCCACGTGATACTTTCCAAAAGAGCTATCAATAAAATCAATAAAAATTACTTCATCTGATTCTTTAAGCGCTCCATTATTTAATTGAAATATACAAGAGAAAGGCATAAAATAATTTTAATGTTGTTGCGGATTGCCTATAAAACATTATTTATTTGGATAAACTGCGCGAGGTTGATTTGAAGAATTTATTTGGTTATAAGGAAACATAGGATAACTGCTTTTTTCAATGCCAATACTCCCGGAGATAGAAAAAGTTTTTGCATCGTTCACGTAAGTTAATCCCAGGTCAACTCTTGAATACACCCCAAAATTATTATTTTTTATAAAGGTGTTATTTTGGCCAGCCTTATTAATATCTGTATTTAAAAAAGTATTATTAAAGTTGATGTAAGCCGGCGCAGCAGCAATACCTGCAAATGCATAAAAATTATTATTTAACCTGCGGTTGAATTGCAAACCCAACGGTGCGGATACAACAGTTGCGTTACCACCTTTAAAAAAAGTAAAACCTGTTGATATGCCACTGTATGTACTAACAAACCATTTCTTATTTGGAATACTGTCTTTAAAGCGATTTTGACTTGCAAAATCTGTACGCTGCGTAACATCTTCAAAACGTAAAGGCGCATCAGTTTGCGCTTTTAAACCTGAAGCAAAAAAAAGTATTATTAGCAGAAAAGTATTACGCATGTGTGTGCAAGTTATGTAATAAAAATATTTATCATTGGAATAAAATGTATGTATGCAACCAAATTTTGTGTTAATCATTTTACAGTTATTTCAGCATTTAATTTATCAGTATTAAATAGTATTTTATAAGTTTCATATCTTTCATTTCATAAATCTGCTATTATGAAATTTAAAACTTTTTTATTCTGCATTATATTGTTTGGCTGCCTGCATGCAAACGCACAACAAACTATTCAGGAAAGATTAGGTTATGCAAAAGATGCAAAGCTTCTTATTCTTCATGCTGATGATTTAGGTAGTTCGCATGCGGAAGATTCTGCCAGTATTTATTTGCTTGAACATGGCGATGTAAGTTCCGGAAGCATACAGGTTACTTGCCCGTGGTTTTCTGAAATTGCAGATTATGCCGTTCAGCATCCTGATGCAGATTTAGGTATTCACTTAACATTAACCAGCGAATGGAAATATTATAAATGGGGTTCGGTAGCAGGAAGAGATAAAACGCAAAGCCTTTTAAACAACAATGGATTTTTTTATAATGATTTGGATAGTCTCGGCAAACTTGCAAAACTTGCAGAAGTTGAAACAGAATTGCGTGCGCAAATTGATAAAGCAATTAAAGCCGGCATACATCCAACACATTTGGATGCGCACATGGGTTGTGTTTTTTTTAATAAAGATTTTTTGAAGATCTATATAAAACTTGCGCATGAATATAAAATACCTTGCTTTTTAAATGTAAGCGGTTTTAAATTATTGTATAATATAGATATTAGTGATTTAATAACAGATAAAGATGTTGTTACAGATCATGCATTTATTGCAATTCCACCGGCTGAAGTTAAAGACCGCGCAACTTATTATACACAGATATTCAATACACTTCCTGCAGGTTTAAATTGTATTTTATTACACGCTGCTTACAGTGATGATGAACTGAAAGCAATAACTGTTGATCATCCTGATTATGGTGCAGCTTGGCGACAAGCCGATTTTGATTTCTTTTCAAGCGATGCGTGCAAAAAAGCATTGGCTGCAAATAACATTCATCTTATAACATGGAAAGAAATAAAAGATAAACTGATGCAATAATTATCAGCGTAATTTTCGCTTACAATTTTCACAAAAATCTCCGCCGGGTTTATTTAATACAGTAATATTTCCATTTGATTCGGACATCAAACAAGAATCATTTGAACAATGTTCTAATCCCAGGTTATGACCAATTTCATGAAATACAACTTTACGAATCCTGTTATTCAAAAGGTCTTCATTTTGTGATGTTAATCTATAGTCTGAAATGATGCAGGCATTTCCATAAATATATCCTAAACCAAAAACATCTTTTTGGTGTGGAAGCTTTTTATAATTACCATTTACTTTGATCTTTAATTCGTCTGTTACATAAATGTCTTTATGTGTTAAGCCAATAACTTCTACAATAGAATCGTTTGCAATTTTTGATAAGAAAGATAATATTAAATCAGCAGAATACATGTCCTCGTAATTACTTTCAAAATCCTGCGGCATTGTTTGTTGTTGTAATATTATAACACGTACATGGAAGTAATTGCTTATTTGGTCTTTGATAGAAAGCAATTCATTTTCATCAGAAATACTTAAAGGCAAAATGGCAACAATTTTATTACTGTTGTTTTTGCTTAAAGAAAACATAGCTTCTTTTCTGCAACCTGAAATAAGTATCAAAATCAATAAACCAATTGAAAGCTTCAACATAGATAAACAAATTTATGATTCACCTGCAATTAAAAAAGCAATCCCGCTAAAAGACAGTGCTTCAAATACACTTGTTATTTCATTACCATTCCCGCTGTACGGGTCTGCAACAGCGCGTGGAATATGCAGTACGATGAACCAAATAAATATCATCAGGCCTAATAAATTAGCAGCTAATTTTCTTTTAATATTGATGATGATCGCAATGCCTGATAATGCAAGTGCAGTACCTGCAAAATAAGTCCAGA
>JBDUEO010000082.1:0-9771 GCA_040002335.1 Parafilimonas sp.
GAAAAAAGTTATACCAGTTTTTTAAAAGAAGATACTTATTTGCCCATGATGTATATGCCCGATGCTATTCGCGCAACTTTGGAATTAATGGAAGCGCCGGCAGATAAAATTTCTGTGCGTACATCGTATAATATTTCAGGCATAAGTTTTTCGCCTGCTGAAATTGCTGCAGCTATTCAAAAACATATTCCTGAATTTAAAATAGATTATAAGCCTGATTACAGGCAGGCTATTGCAGATAGCTGGCCGCAAAGTATTGATGATGCTGTTGCAAGAAAAGACTGGCATTGGAAACACGAATATGATTTGGAAAAGCTGACTGCTGATATGCTGAAAAATCTTTAATAAAGAATAAAATGTTGCGCATTATATATTCAATCTTATTCTGCTCCATCATTCATATTTCTTTTGCACAGGATGATGATGTAATTCCTGATTACAGAAGTAAAAAAGATAATTTTTTAAAGATGCAGGAAAAAGATATTCGTGCAGATCTTTCTCAATTTACTTTCGGCGGCATTGGTGAAAGCCTTACCAAACACAGGCTGAATGCGTTGCCTTTAATTGGTGCAAAAGACAACACAATAATTTTTTCAAATGATACCGCAACTATACAAATTACAACAGGCACTTTCGATCCCACAAAACATAAAGTAACCTGGTATAATGATAAGTATGCAGTCAAGTTAGATAATCATGCATTTTTTGGAACAGAAAATACGCTTCCAAAACATTCCATCACTTCTGTTGTGGCAGTTATTTATGGCGATACTGTTGTTGTTCCTCAAGCTGCGTTTGCTGATTTGTATGAACCACATTTATATTACACTGGTGCAAACGGAAATACAAAAACATATTGTAACGTGTATATGTCTGCAGACAAGCGGAAATATTATATCTACATGCTTAATGGAGATGGCGCAGGCCGTTATGAAGTAACATGGGTAATACAGGATAAACAATATTTACGCCGTGTGGTAGATTGGAGTTTTTGAAGATGCTAATCTTCTTTCGGTATTTTGTTTGCAAGAAAAAAAATAGCGGCCCCAAAAGTAGCCATTATACAAAAAGACCAACGCAAACCAATTGATTGTGCGATAAAACCAACACTTGGCGGAATGGCTAAAAATCCAAAATAACTTATGGTGGATACAGATGCAATAGCGGTGCCACTGCTCATGGTTGTTGATTTTCCGGCAAGGCTAAATACTAAAGGTACAATGCACGATACACCAAAACCTGTTAATACAAAACCAATTGATGCGGGCAACACGTAGGGAAATAAACTTGCCAGTAATAAGCCGGTACAAATAAAAATTCCGCTGTAACGAAGAATAGTAACAGTGCCGAATTTTGGTACGATCTTATCTCCAAAAAAACGGCCTGTCGTCATACAAACCATATACAAAACAAATGCAGCCGTTGCTGTTTCTTTTGGCGCCATTATCGCTTTTCTAAAATAAATAGCGCTCCAGTCATACATCACATTTTCGCAAGCCATTGATGCAAATGCTATCATTGCAAACACCAGCAAATATTTATCAGGCCATACAAAAAATTTTTTGCGTTGCAGTACATGCTGCCTTGTGTAATAAGTGTTTGGATAAAATATAAAAGAGACTATGATCAATACAATACTTACTGATGTAAAATGTACTGTAAGTGGTAAGCCTGAAACAACAAATAAATAACCAACTGCTGCACCTGCAAAACCCGCCATGCTCCATACGGCATGAAAACTTGTGATGATGGAATTCTGATATAAACGCTGCACTTCAACGCCCTGCGCATTCATAGAAAGATTTAAAAGATTGCGCGAAGAACCAAATCCAAACAACACTAAACATAGTTGCCATAAATGCGTTGTAAATGCAAGGCAAGCCAGCATCATGTTATAAAAAACCGCACCAAATATCATGATGCTTTTACTGCTGTATTTATTCAACAGGTTACTTGTAAAAGGCACTGTAACCAAAATACCGATTGGCGCCGCTAATAAAGCAGTACCCAACTGCGCATCATTAATATGCAATTGTTGTTGAATGGCCGGTATGCGCGAAGCCCATGTTGAATATCCAAATCCTGAAAGAAAAAAATATACCAGCGTTGCAGTACGATGTTTTATGCGTGGCAGTTGAGCTTTTGAAACAAGTTGCATGGCTTTACAAAAATAAAGCAACTGTTATCGTAATAAGAACCTGTGCTATAAAAGTTTTTTTAATTATTAATCGCGATATGCCCCGGTTATTGCCTGTGTTTCTTTTACCATAGAAACACATTTTTCTATTAGTTCAGCCAGTTTTTTAAAGCTGATAGGTTTTGCCAAATATTCATCCATACCTGCGTTTAAACATTCTTCTTTATCGCCCTGCATAGCATTTGCAGTTATGGCTGCAATTACGGGCTGCGCGCCTTTGCGCCGGCGAATAATTCTTGTTACTTCACGTCCATCTATTTCAGGCATTTGAACATCCATGAAAATAACATCATAATTTTTTACTTCAGACATTTGCAACACTTCTCTTCCGTTATTGGCAATATCAGGATAATAGCCGAGTTTATTTAAAATTCTTGTTTCAACATCCTGGTTGGTTGTGTCATCTTCGGCCAATAAAATATTCAGCGGGTAATGTGTGCTGATGACAGGCTGGGGCTGACTAATATTTTTTGTCTGGATATTTCTATTTGCGTGTTTTAACTGGTTAAGAATATGCGTATGCAACACTTGCTGCTTTACTGGTTTTGTAAGAATGGAAGCAAACAATTCGGGATAATTTTTATACGATTCATCGCCTAATGAACTTAAAAGAATAATAGGAACCTGGGGATTCCGCTGCTTTATTTTTGTTGATGCTTCAATGCCATCCATTTCGGGCATATGCATATCTGAAATGATGAGATCAAAACCAGTATTTTTTGATGTTATTTCAAGCGCTTCTTTTCCAGAGCTTGCAAGAAATGGGATTTGCCCCCATTCCTCCAACTGATTTTTCATAATGGTTAAGTTGGTGGCATTATCATCAATAACTAAAATTTTCTTTTTTGTTACGCCTGAAAGATTGTTATGTACATACGTACGCGCTGACTGATCACTCACGCTTGTTTTTATGGTAAATAAAAAAGTAGTTCCGTTGCCTGGTTCGCTTTGCACTTTAATGTGGCCGCCCATTAATTTTATTAATTTCTCACAAATTATAAGCCCTAAACCTGTGCCGCCATATTTACGCGTGGTAGAAGAATCTACCTGCGAAAATGCTTTAAATAATCGCTCTATTTTATCAGCGGGAATACCAATGCCTGTATCTTTTACGGCAAACGCTAATTGCACTTCGCCGCTTACATAAGCCTGCAATAAACGCACGCTTATAAAAATTTCTCCGTGTTGTGTAAACTTAATGGCATTGCCAACAAGGTTCATTAATACCTGTCTTAACCTTAAGCTGTCACCAATAATTTGAGTGGGTACTTTTGCATCAATCTGGTAAACCAAATCCAAACCTGTTTGCGCTGCTTTTGCAGAAAACACATCAAGCACTTCCTCAATACAGGTACGCAGATCAAAGTCAGCCTCTTCCAATTCCATATTGCCCGATTCTATTTTTGAAAAATCGAGAATATCATTAATTGTTTTTAGAAGGCTTTCTCCGCAGTTGCGTATTGTTTCGGTAAAGCCGCGTTGTTCAGGATCTAATTCGGTAAGCTCAAGTAAATCTGCCATACCAATTACACCATTCATCGGCGTACGAATTTCATGGCTCATTGTTGCAAGAAAAACACTTTTTGCTTTATTTGCCTGCTCTGCTTCTGCACGCGATTTTTCTGCATCAAGCCTTGCTTTGCGTTCTTCTTCAGTTGATAGAACCAGTTGTTGTGTGCGTTCCTGCACTTGCTTTTCAAGAATATTTTTTTGCGCTTTTACAGCATTCATGCGATACTTGTAAAAACCAATAACGCTGCCTGCTATTATCAAGATTACAAGCAATTTAAACCACCAGGTAAGCCAGAAAGGCGGCTGCACAATAAGATCAACACTTAAAATATCTGCAGACCATTTGCCTTCATTGTTCAGCCCTTTTACTTTAAAAACGTATTTAGCGGGATCGAGATTGGTATATGTTGCTGTGCGTTTAGTGCCGGCATCTATCCATTTTTTATCAAAACCTTTCAGCATGTAAGCGTATTGCTTTTTTTGATCGCTGGTATAGTTTAGTGAAGCAAAACTAAATTCTATTTCAGAGCTCTTGTATGAAATGGTAATAGATTTCGTTTCAGAAATATCTTTTTTTAATGGCGATGCATCCTTATCATTTGCAGCAACAGGAACTTCTTTATTAAAAATTTTAAAACCCGTAAGCAACAACGGCGGTTGAAAAGGCGATTGTTTTATGGTTGCCGGATTGAATACATTAAAGCCATTATTGCCGCCGAAATACATAATGCCTGAACGTGTTTTGCAATAAGCCATTTCTTTAAATTCTTTGCCTTGCAAACCATCTATCTCATCAAAATTCTTAAAGATTTTTGAAGTAAGGTTAAAGCTTGATATACCCTGGCTGCTGCTTATCCACAGGTCTTTATTTTTATCTTCCAATATACCAAAAATACTGTTGCTGGGTAAACCATCAGCAGTGGAATAATTAATAAACCTGCCGGTTTTTTTATTAAAACAAGACAAGCCATTCATGGTACCAATCCATAAATTTTTATTTTCATCTTCATACAAACATCCAACGCTGTTACTTGCTATGCTGTTCTTTGCATCATCCTGCATATAATGCGTAAATGTTTTTGTTTGTTTATTAAATAAATTCAATCCGCCGCCATCGGTTCCAACCCATAAATTGCCTTCATTATCTTCAAGAATTGAATGAATTTTATTGCTGCTTATACTTGTTGTGTTGTTGGGATTAAACTGGTATTGTGTAAAGGAATTGGTTGCTGCATCATACAAATTTAAACCACCGCCGTAAGTGCCCACCCACATATTATTTTCTTTATCCCGGTAAATAACCCATGCATTATCGCTGCTTAAACTACGCGGATTTAAGGGGTCATTTTTAAGATGCTTAAATGTATTTTTATCTTTATTAAAAATGGTAACACCGTCGCCCCAGGTGCCAATCCATAAATTGCCTGTATTATCTTCATGCACATTTAAAACATAATTGCCGCCAATACTGTTGCTGTTTCCGTTTTGATGTATGTAATGTGTAAAACCACCTGTTTCCGTATTAAATAAATTTAAGCCGCCACCATCTGTACCAATCCATACATTTTGTTTTGAATCTTCATAAATACATAATACCAGGTTGCTGCTTAAACTATTGGGTTTTGAGTTGTGTTTATAATGAGCGAATTTATTATCAGCATTTAAAAAATCTATGCCGCCGTTAAAACCTCCAAGCCACATATCGCCTTTTGTATCCCGACAAATTGCGTAAAGCGAATTGCTGCTGATGCTGGCATCATCCAGATCATCATGCAAATAATTGGTGAAAATTTGTTTTTGCGGATCGTACACATTTAAGCCTCCGTTTTCTGTGCCCATCCAAATATTATGATTACCATCTTCACCAATTGTATATACTTCATCTGCCGACAAACTATTAGGGTTGTGCGGATCATTTTTAAATTGAATGAATTTGCCTGTTGTTTTATCTAACAGGTTTACGCCGCCACCATCTGTGCCAATCCATAAACGATGTTTGCTATCTTCAAAAATAGTATACACATTGTTATAACTAAGCGATGTGTTGTCTGCATCATTATGCTGAAAACGTTTAAAGGTTTTGGTTGATGAGTTGAATAAATTAAGGCCACCCTTTGTAGTACCAATCCATAAATTATGTTCGCTGTCCTGTTTAATTATTCTTATAAAATTATCGCTTAAACTGCTACTCGTATTTTTATTGTTTTTGTATTGGATAAACTGATGCGTTTTAGTATTCAGCACGCTTATACCTGCATCTTCTGTGCCTGCCCAAATGTTTCCGTCCTTATCTTCTTCTACTGTAGTTACAAAATCGCTTGCAATGCTGTTAGCATTTTTATTATTTTGCTTGTAAGAGGTAAACTGATCTTTTTGCGTATCGTACATGCTTAAACCACCGCCCCATGTGGCTATCCAAATGTTTCCGTCACGGCTTTGTATAACAGACGAAATAAAGTTGCCGCTAATTGAATTTTTATTCTTCGGATCATTTTTATACACGGTAAATTTATAACCATCGTATTTATTTAATCCTTCGCGTGTGCCAAACCACATAAAGCCTTTGCTATCCTGCAAAATGCATAACACATTGCTTTGCGATAAGCCATCCTTTGTTTTGAAATGATCGAACCCCAATTGCTTGTTTTGCCCAAATAATATTGCGGGAAAAAATAGCAATAAAAAAAATTGATAAAAGCGTTTCATGGGCAAATTAAATTTTGGCGGACATTAATATTGTATTGAGTATGGCCTGCATTATACTTTAAGCTGCGATGCCCATTTCTCAATCATCTTTGTAAGCTCATCAATTTTAAAAGGCTTGCTTATGTAATCATCCATTCCTGCATTTAAGCATTCCTGTTTATCTCCCTGAATTGCATTGGCGGTCATGGCAATTATTATGGGTTGCGTATTAAGGCAAAGGCGTATCATACGCGTAGCTTCAAGGCCATCTTTTACCGGCATTTGTACATCCATAAAAATCAGGTCATACTTGCCATCACTTACCATTTCCAAAGCCTCTTCTCCATTTTGTGCAAGCGCTGCCGTATAACCTAATTTGCTCAGTACTTTCAACGCTACTTCCTGGTTTGTTTTATTATCTTCAGCAACAAGAATATTCAGCGGGTATTGTTTGCCAACATCAGAAAGAACTTTTGGTTTGCTGTTCTGATTTTCTATTAGCACATCAACCCTGTTTAATTCGTGCGCAATATTTTTATATAACAAATGTTGTTTTATAGGTTTGGTTAATACTGATTTAAATAAACCCGGATGATCTTTATACTGTTCTTCACCGCTTGTATGCAAAAGCATTAAAGAAATTTTTGGATTTATTTGTTTGATGGCCTGCGCTAATTCAATACCATTCATGCGCGGCATATCCATATCTGTTATTACCAGATCGAAACGCGGATTTTTTTTGATGATTTCTATCGCTTCTTTAGCTGATGATACGGCTGCAGGTATCAGGTTCCATTGTTCTAATTGTTTTTTTAAAATGCTTCTGTGCATAAAATTGTCATCAACCAATAATATACTTTTATTTCTTGCACCGGCATCAAATTTTGCAGCAAAGCGTTGCGGTTGCAGGCTTATTCGTACACGTATTTTAAACTGTATAATTGTGCCTGAGCCTGTTCCTACTTTTGTTTCGATTTCTAATTTTCCGCCCATTAAACCCACCAGTTTTTTACATATGGCGAGCGATAAAGCCTGGCTGTTATTTTTTGTATTGATATCAGCTATATCTTTTTTCAATAATTCAATTTCGCTGGCCGGCAGGCCTGCACCATTATCTTTTATTTCAAATGCAATATCTGCCTGGTTGCCTTCTAATGATCTTAAATGATGTACTGCTATTAATATTTCACCTTCGGTGGTAAACCGCAGCGCATTCTCAACAAGGTTCATTAATATTTGCCTTAACCTTGCTTCGTCACCTATAATAAGTTCCGGTACATCTTTATCCATTAAATACACGAGCTCTACACATGTTTGTGCAGCTTTGCCTGCAAAAGATTCAAGTACGCCTTCTATTAAATTGCGCAAATCAAAATCTTTATTTTCCAATTCCATTCCGCCGGTTGCACTTTCAGAATAATTAATTACATCCGCTACCAGCATATCGTTAATGGTTGTCATAAGGTGCTCGCTGCTATCAATAATTACTTCTGTGTATTCGCGTTGTTCGCCGGTAAGTTCCGTTTCAGAAAGCAACGAAGCCATACCTATAACACCATTCATAGGCGTACGTATTTCGTGGCTTAGTTTAGCCAGCAACAAGCTTTTGGAGCGGCTGACCGTTTCCATTTCTTCTGTTGCTTTTTGTTCATTTTCTTTTGAATAATTAAGCAACTCTGTACATTCAACCACGCGCTGTTGCAAAGCGCCAATTTCATGCATTGCTTTTTTTATTTTTATTTTATAGAGTATAAAAACAATGCCTGAACCAATAAGTAAAATGGAAAGGCTGAATAACCATGTTTGCCAAATCGCCATGATGAGGATGGTTAAATTGGTTGAAAGAAAATGTGGATGGATCATAGATTATATATTCAATTGGATAATAAAGATTCAAACGTAATGGAATCGCTCACTTCTATTTCTGCGGCAGTACGCTTTACAGGCTGATCGAACTCGCTGCTTTTTTTAGTGTCAATAATTATTGCTTCAGCCGTGGCAAGTTTTGTGAGCAATAAAATATCTTTTAAAAACGGGTTCCATGAAAACAATAATTCGTAAATCGGTTTCCATAAAATAACCCAGCTAAAAACATCAAGGCAATTTTTTAAACCTTCATATATGTTTCCGATATTTTTAAACAATAACGGCAAAAAAGCTTCACAGATAATTACAATAAGCGCGCTGATGCCAAGCAACGATAAATTGCGGCGTTTAAATCTTTTAAATTCTTCCTGTTTAATTTCTTTTTTAGCGGCAAAATGACGGCGGATGGCAAACATCAGCGGTTCTGCATATTGTTTATTAACCGGGCCAATGCAATTGAGTTTATAAAAGATGGCAGAAAATCTTTTGGCTGAATCAACGTCGTTTAAAATATATTTTTCAAATTTTTGGCTGATCTTTTTTTTGTAAAGCGGCGAAGGGTCATGTGCATTAAAATAGCGATTGATGGTTTTTAAGTCAACCGTTATATAAATATTAATCTTCTCTGTAAGAGATGTACTCATGATGTGGATACTGGTTTTATCAGGAGCGAATAAAAGCAACGTAAGCTGAAGAAGGTTGTGTGAAAATCTGCAGAGTAAGCAGTATTTTTTTTTGACCTTTCAGAGGAAGTTGGATTTATTCTTCGCAAGCAAATTTAGCTATAATAATTCTATTGCGATGTTTTGTAAACGATTTGATTTAGGAAATAGTATGTTTTGAAGATTTTTTTGTTGTAAAGGGAAAGTCAGCAGTAATTAGTTGCAATGAATGGTTGCTGCTTGCAGCACCTAAATCAAAAATAAAATAGCGGCATTGCTCAAAGCAAAATGAACCATTCAAATTTTTGGTTTCAAGAAACTATATTTAAATCAAACAAAAAAGCTCGCTATGAGTTTTTAAATAATTGCAGCAGCAATACAAATGCTATTATTGAAATTTTTTGTTGTGTATCGTGCAACAAAACTTACGTTAATAAAATCGCAATGTCCTTTCCACGCACAAATCCGGCTAAGAGACATTGCGGAAAAGAAAAAATAAAAAAGTGGTATTGCTCATAGCAAAAGGAAACATTCAACTTTTAAACTTCCTTTTATTGTATTGCTGAAATCTGAACAAAAGTGACAAACTTTAATATAGATGCGGCGAAGTTGCAAACTTTCGCCGAGACACCCGAACACTTCGACGAGCTGGTAAAACTTGGTAAAGCAGTTTTGTTATGTAAAAGTGTTTCTTGAATTTATTGATTTGATTGTTCTAAATAAAAGCAAGTCAAGTTTTCTAATTCTTCTTTTGATGCGTAGGTAAAATTTCTGTCTAACTTAAAGTTGTTTCTTTCTAAAATGATAACAGATTTAGAATTGTCAGCAGTTAGAGCTGCTGTTATTGTT
>JBDUEO010000083.1:0-9625 GCA_040002335.1 Parafilimonas sp.
TCGCTTACGAGTTTAAAGCTTTCGCCGAGACGGGTTTCCAATGTCTTCTGCAATTTTTCATCAACGGTAATACGCATTTGTTCCAGCTTTTGTTCGTTGCCCTGTTGCATCTCTCCTATTTTCTTTTCCAGCGTTGTGCGCATGTCGGTTAACGACGTTGCCGTAGTGGTATTTTGTTCGCTTTGCATGCGCAATAACTGGCGGAAATTGTCGCTTTGCAGTTCATTGAATTTGTCTATGGATTGCGCTAAATCTTTTTTAAATAATTCTAATGCTGTTGCAATTTCTTTGCGTGATGCGAGTGCATTGTTGTTATTGCTTTCGCTGAATGTGGTGAGTTTATTATCTATGGTTAATGTAAGATGATTGAGTTTTTCTTCGAAGGATTGTAAAGATGTTGCTAACTCCTGTCTTGCTCTTAATGATTGGTTATTTGTTTCTATTCTGTTTAAAGAGATTTCTTTTTTTACTGATTCTTCGATGCGTTTGATATCGTTGCTAATGCCATTAAATCTTTCTGTGTTGGTGGTGATGAATGCATCGAGTTTTGCATCATTTGCATTTTTTATAAATGATTTTATAAGTATAATGATTAATAGAATTATTGTGGTTGCGAGCAGGATGTAGGTAATCGTCATTTTCTTAATACAGATTGGGTTAAAGATAAATATTTTTGTTTTGAATTAAGTAACGGATTGTGATAAGATATATTTTATTGAATATTGTTTCTGTTCTTTTCGCTTGATCGAAAAGAACCAAAAGATCAAGGACAACCCGATCGCTCCGCGCATTTGTCCGGGCCAACGCGCCTTATAATTTAATTAGGTTTATTATCTTTTAAGTTGCTGAAGTTTTGAAGCTTTAAACTTTTTGCTGTACTTGTTTATAATGAAAATTGAACATAAACATCAAGGCTAAACTGCTGAAAAAACGATACCACAAAAGCTTAATCAAGGCGAGAGAGCAAACGTGATGTATATCGTTTGTTCTTGATTTTTTTGTTACTTTTTGTATCAAGACAAAAAGTAAAGAAGAGAATATATTTAAAGCATTTCTCTAAAAGAAAAAGTATTTAATATCATTCTAAATATATTATTGATAAGATTGAACAATCTGTTTTCAATTCAGTGTTTAGATTTTAATATTTTAAACAGGCTTTATCCGCATTGATTTTGGCATTGTATTTTTGCAGCTTAAATTTTAAAAGTGGAGAAATCAAGCGTTGAATCAGTTCAATCTAAAACAATATTTTCGGTTTTAATCGCTATAAGTTTTGCGCATTTACTAAACGACACCATTCAATCACTCATACCTTCTATTTATCCTATTGTAAAAAACACTTTTAATTTAACCTTTACACAAATAGGGTTTATTACGTTTACTTTTCAATTGTCTGCATCTTTATTGCAGCCATTAGTAGGTTCTTTTACTGACAAAAAACCTCAACCGTTTTCACTCGCAGCAGGCATGGGTTTTAGTTTAGTTGGATTAATTTTATTATCGCAATCATCCTCCTATACAATGCTGTTATCGTCGGTTGCATTAATTGGTATCGGCTCATCTATATTTCATCCTGAAGCATCAAAGCTTTCATACATGGCTGCGGGCAATCGTCGCGGATTGGCGCAATCAATTTTCCAGGTGGGCGGAAATACAGGAAGTTCGATTGGGCCATTACTTGCTGCATTAATAATTGTGCCTTATGGCCAATCAAATATTTTATGGTTTTCGTTGCTTGCATTCTTGGCAATTATTGTCTTAACAAGATTAGGCATTTGGTATAAAGTGCATTTATCATTATTGAAAACAAAACCAAAATCAAAACATTTCGACAATCCGCAGCATTTATCAAAAAGCAGAATTACAGTTAGCGTCATCATTTTGTTGGTGCTTATTTTTTCTAAGTATTTCTATCTCGCTTCCATGACGAGTTATTACACTTTTTACCTCATACATAAATTTAATGTTTCCGTTCAAACTTCACAGGTTTACCTGTTTGCATTTTTATTAGCAGTTGCAGCAGGCACTATACTTGGCGGCCCGTTGGGCGATCGCTTTGGCAGAAAATATGTTATCTGGTTTTCCATATTAGGCGCGGCTCCGTTTACGTTATGGCTTCCGCATGTTTCCTTAACTTTTACGTGCGTGCTGAGTATATTTATTGGTGTGATAATCGCCTCTGCATTTTCGGCCATACTTGTATATGCACAGGAATTATTACCAGGAAAAGTAGGAATGGTTTCCGGGTTGTTTTTTGGATTTGCTTTTGGAATGGGTGGTTTAGGTTCAGCAGTTTTAGGTGCATTGGCTGATAAAACAAGCATTGAACATGTGTATAATCTCTGCGCTTTTTTACCGCTGATCGGATTGATCACTGCATTTTTACCTAATCTTAAACGCACCTGATTTTTAAGTAATAATTATTTAATTAATGCATTGCTGTAATATGTTTTTCCATCAACATCAATTCTAACAAAATAATTACCGGCACTAAGGTTTTGAGGAATTTTAATTGTTGTATTTAAATTATGAGTACTGAAAACCGTTTGATTTGTTTGCAAACACTTTCCGTTCATATCAAATAAACTAATTACTGCAACTGCATTGTTTTGTTTGTAAGATTAAAAGTATCAGGGCCGGGATCAAAATCTACTGTGTGCTGAAAGTATCCAACAACTACAACTGAACCATCAGATAAATTGGTTACACCTTGTGCAGCAAAACTTCCACCGTTTAAAAAAGATGGCGCTGTGTTTAACCAGTTTAATTGTATGGGTGGTTTTTGTGAAAATGACTTCAAACAAAAAAATGAAATACAAACAACAAGTAAGTAAATTTTTTTCATAAGGTTTTACCTTTAAGATTAATGATACAAGATAAGATATAACTTAAATACTCTCCGGAGTATAATGAAGATCACCTTCATACAAATAAAACGTTTATTTGTTTTCAATGTCATACAGCAATGCAAGTAAATTGCATTTCTTAATTTAATTTCATTTCTCACTTAATCGTTATTTATGAAAATTACTTATACTTTTTTCACCGTGTTTTTGTTTTGCTCTTTATATGTTCAAAGCCAGAACATGGTGGCGCTGCAACAGTTTTCAACCGGTTATAATAAACCATTGGATATTGAAAATTGTGGTGACAGCCGTTTGTTTATTGTTCAGCAAACAGGCCAGCTAATTATCAGCGATTCTGTTGGTAACAAATTTAGTACCCCATATTTGGATATCAGCAATCGTGTATTATATAACGGTGGCGAACTGGGTTTACTTGGCGCGGCTTTCGATCCTGATTATGCAACAAATGGTTTCGTTTATGTACAATACATTAGCAAAGACAGCACAATAATAATTTCACGTTTTAAAAGAAATACATCAAATCCCAATAAAGCAAATGCATCCTCAGAAAAAATAATTCTTGAAGTGAGCAAGCCACCTTTTGTTAGCCATAATGGTGGTTGTATTCGTTTTGGCAATGATGGTTATTTATATATTGGTTTGGGTGATGGCGGCGGAGAAGGTGACCCATATAATCTTGCACAAAACAAAACAAGTTTGTTAGGTAAAATGTTGCGTATAGATGTGCATCATGGCAACCCGTATGCTATACCTGCAGACAATCCTTTTATTGATTCTGCCGGTTATAAAAAAGAGATTTGGGCGCTTGGATTGCGCAATCCGTGGCGGTGGAGTTTTGATGATGTAACAGGCGCTTTAATTATTGCAGATGTTGGCCAGGATTCGTGGGAAGAAATAAATTTTCAACAACCAGGCAAGGGAGGGCAAAATTATGGCTGGCGTTGTTACGAAGGAAGGCATGCATATAATACAACAGGTTGTTCCCCACAATCATTTTATACAATGCCGGTATATGAATATCCGCATTCGGATGTTACTGGTGATTGTTCTGTTACAGGTGGTTTTATTTATCGTGGCACGAAATATAAATCATGGTACGGAAAATATTTTTTTGGGGATTATTGCAGCGGCATAATTAAAACACTTACGTTAAGTACAAAACAACTTACAGAGCAAGATGTTTATAATGGTGATGATTATGCTTATACTTCTTTTGGTGAAGATGCAAAAGGCGAATTGTATATAACCAACATAAATACCGGTGTTATTAATCATATTGTGCCGGCAGGTTCTTTAAATACAATTGAACAAAAAAATATCAGCGTATTGCAGGTTGATCCAAATCCCTCACACGGAAAGATCAGTATCAGTTTTAAAGCTGAAAAAATTCAGGCAATAAACATCGTTGTGCAAAATATGCTGGGTGAAGTTTTTTATAAACAAACCATTAATACCATCAATGGAAAAAATACAATCAATATAAACCTGCACGTTCCTTCATCAGTTTATTACATTGTTGTTACAAACGCCGCCGAAGTATTATCCAAACAAATAAAGATTGAATAGACAAGTTGTTTTCAGTGTGAGAAACAAATTTTCTTGCATATTTGAAAATAGGTGCATCGCTTGTAGAACCAATATAATATTTATTCAGCCGGCTGCTATAAAGTATGTAACAATAAAAAAACATAAAATAATAAAGCCTGCTTATACAGGCTTTAATGTGAACCGGATTGGATCATAACTAACTTAGTAGAATTCAATGCTGGCTTATATTTCAGCGCTTTCATATTTTTACAGTTACCAATTTAGTTACTAATTTGAACCAGTGACAAAGTCACGTGATCTGGTCGATAATTTTATCAAAGGCGCTGATGAACATTTTAAAATTTTTTCATTGGTTTAAAAATGAGTATCTGGACTGATTGATCGCAAAGTGATTTAAATGTTTAAGCGGTCTTAAACGGAGGTGCTGAGATGTAATACTTTAAAGAAAGCAAATAAAGAACTGCAAGGCGATAGTACCAGTAGATTTTTTTTCATATTCACGCAAAATATCAGAAGTTGATAAATAAAAATATTCCAACGGCAGAAATTTGGTAAATGGTTTTATTCCTATTCTTTATTTTTACTTTATGAAAAAAAATGATCCACTTTCTGATAGCAAAAAAACATATTATCAACGGCATAAAAACGAAGCAGAGTTTAAGGAGCATAGAAGAAAATGGGCACAGGATTACAGAGATATACATCCCGAAGTAAAAAAATACCAGAAAGAATATGCCAAAAAATATTATGCAGCAAATAGGAAAGAACTGAATGCAAAAAGAAAGCTATATCCTGATAAAAAAAGAAATGAAAGGGTAAACAGGTTTAAACAAAAGGAGCGTAATACACTTGGAAAAAATTATATTATTCAGATAATAACACGAACAGGTAAAATAAAAAAGCAGGATGTCACTCCTTATATGATAATCAAAAGGCGAAAACAAATTCAGCAAAAAAGGCTTACCAGAAATAAATAATTTAACCACGAAGGTGAAAAATGAGGTTTGGACTTCAGCATCGCTGCTCATGCCTTTGGCATCCTTTGCTTTACTGCTTAGCTTGTCTTAAAGGGGCCGGAATTGAGATTGGAAGCAGAGTTGATTATTCACGAACTTTTTAGTAACGACTTAACCAATCTTTTCATTCTTCATAAGTAATTAACCGGGGTAAGCGATCCAATATTTAAGTTGTATTAAAATTATTATTTGCACCAGCACGTAGTTTATATTACCTGCAAAATCAACAATAGTAAGTTTTGTTTTGTTTGATAACTATGTGTTAGTAAAATGAATTATTACCGGCTTATATTATTAGTGGTTGCAAATGATTTAATCATTGTATCAATTCTAAGATTCGTCTTTTTAAGGATAGAAAGTAATGCTGAAGAATTTAAACCCATGTAACCTGAATATTCATTCCATTCACTATCAGTAACAGTTTTAAATGCCATTGACCAATCGGGGAAATTGCGCTCGGCGCACATTCCATCAACCATTCTTAATACATTTTTATGTCGCTCATCTTCTTTTATTTTTAAATATAGATTGGTAACTATTTCTTTATCACCTTCCAGTACCTGTATTATACTTCCTTGATGATACAGTAAAATTCCGGTAACATCTTTACTGCTGTTATTTAACCGGCTTACTGACAGGATCTGGGATAATTCGGCATCTGAATATAAATGATTGGCTGAACTTAAATAGACAAGATAATAAATCATAAAAATTGGATTTAGGTTGTAACGCGCTTAAAAATGATTTATTGTAGTGTAATGCAGCAAGGTTGAATTTAAAAAGCTTCTTAAATAGTTTGTAAGGTTAAGGATTTGTAATAGAGTTGATATTCTTACAAAAACTTCTAGTAATCACATTACCGTTCATTTCCATCTTCTATAAATAATTACCTGGTGAAAGCGAAGCAGTATTTAATTTACAAGAAGCATCTGATGAAATATTATAAAATATTCAGTTGACTTAACCTTAATATATTCATTTATTTTTTGATTGTTTATCAATATATTTAGATCAATACTTAAATACTGTTTATGAAATCATATTATAAGATTATTTGTTTATTGATTTTAATTATTACTGGGGAAAATTATTTTGTTTTTCTTGGACCGTAGTAAATAAAATAGAACATTTAAGGTTTAGAATATAAAAAGATTGTTTGTATTAATAAATATCAAAGAGGTAGTAGTAAAATGTAAAAAAGAGCCTTTTCAAGGCATTTATTTTTTTAGAGGGTTTAAAAGCCAGTAACGATTACCAAAAGAGTTACCGGATTTTAATTGACATTAAGAATAATTATGAAGATCTGATAAACGAAAAAAGCACGTAAAACATAATTTCACGTGCTTTAAAGCAATTAACTGTGAACCGGATTGGATTCGAACCAATGACCGTCCCGATTAAATCGGGATGCTTTATCCGGCTGAGCTGATCAAACTTTCAATAAATTTTCTGCTTTTCATCTTCTTAATATAATATTCTCGTTGCCTTGCGAGCTTTAAATCAGCAAATTCTTCTTTATACATCAAAACCCACGGCAAACCTGTTTTAGTAAACTTTTCCTTGCCTCTGTTATGCTCTTCCAATCTTCTTTCAACATCACTTGTAGAGCCAATGTAATATTTATTCAGACGGCTGCTATAAAGTATGTAACAACAAAAGGACATAAAATAATAAAGCCTGCTTATACAGGCTTTATTGTGAACCGGATTGGATTCGAACCAATGACCCTCAGCTTAGAAGGCTGATGCTCTATCCAGCTGAGCTACCGGTCCATAATAGAGTGCCGCAAAAGTAATTTTTAATTAGTTTGCATCCAAACCATTAATAATGGATGTTCAAATAGAAGAAAGCTGGAAAAAAATTTTACATACAGAATTCTCTAAATCTTATTTCGAAAATATTGTAGCTTTCTTAAAAACAGAGAAAGCACAGGCGAAAATTATTTATCCGCCGGGCACCCTCATCTTTAATGCTTTTGAAAAAACACCATTCAATAAATTAAAAGTTGTATTGCTTGGGCAAGATCCTTATCATGGCAAAGGCCAGGCGATGGGTTTATCTTTTTCCGTTCCAAAAGGTATAAGGCCGCCGCCATCACTAATAAATATTTTTAAAGAATTACATGATGATGTTGGTGTGCCAATTTCATCAACCGGCGATTTAACAGCTTGGGCTGAACAAGGTGTCATGTTGCTGAATGCTGCGCTAACTGTTCGTGCAGGCGAACCAAATTCACATGCAAAAATTGGCTGGCACCAGTTTACAGATGCTGTAATTAAAAAAGTTTCTGATGAAAAAGAAGGTATTATTTTTTTATTGTGGGGCGCATTCGCACATCAAAAGCAAGAGCTGATTGATCAAACAAAACATCATGTTTTGAAAGCAGCACATCCTTCTCCTTACAGCGCTGATAAAGGTTTTTTTGGGTGCCGGCATTTCAGTAAAACAAATGAATTTCTCAGCCAGCAAAAACAAGATCCAATTGATTGGGCTTTATAAAACTATAATTCAAATTCAGTAATGCAAACAAGCAGATCATTTCAAAAAATTATTACTACTGTTCTTTTTTTTATCGCTGGTTTTATTACAAAAGCTGCAACAGTTGATACCACGATTATTTATAGTAGCTGCATGCATAAAAATGTAAAATGCGTTGTGATAATGCCCGGTCAATATGCAAATGATACGGCGCATTTTCCCGTGTTATATCTGTTGCATGGATGGAGCGGAAATTATAGTGATTGGGTAAAAATGGCGCCTGATTTATTACATGCAGTTGACGAAAATGGTTTTATCGTTGTATGCCCTGATGGAGATTATGATAGCTGGTATTTTAATAGTCAGCTTGATACAAGCATGAAATATGAAACCGATGTTGCGCTTGAAATTCCCACATATATTGATGCGCATTACAGAACCATTGCCAACAGAAATGCAAGAGCTATTTCAGGTTTAAGTATGGGCGGCCACGGCGCGTTATTTCTTGCTATAAAACATAAAGATTTTTTTGGCGCTGCAGGCAGTATGAGTGGTGGTGTTGACTTCCGTCCATTTCCTGAAAACTGGGGCATTAAAAAGTATCTTGGCGATTATACATCACATAAAGAAAACTGGGATAAAAATGTAGTGATCAATTTGGCTGATTCCTTGCAAAATGGTGATCTGAAAATAATTTTTGATTGTGGCGTAAGCGATTTTTTTATACAGGTCAATCGCGATCTTCATCAAAAATTATTGGATAAAAAAATTGATCACGATTATATTGAAAGGCCTGGTGAGCACAACTGGATTTACTGGAATAATTCAGTACAATACCAGTTACTTTTTTTTCATAATTTCTTTGTGTCAAATAAAATGATGAACTGATTTTTTTGGTGACAAGCAATTGCATTTGGTGGCATCGTTCCTTGCGTCGCAACACTTGTACAATTGTATTAATGGCAGCATAATTCAAGGTGCAAAATATATTTCTAACAACTTGCTTTTGCGATATGAAAATCTCTGTTGAAAATAATTTCTGTGTTCTTACAATTGATTTATCTGGCGGCGCTATTATAGATTTTCATTTAAAAGATAACGCGCAAATAAACCCGTTAAGTTTTGCATTCACGCCAGTGCAGATGCCTGCAAATAATAAAAACGGCGCGCCATATCAAGGGCATTTTTTATGTTTGGGAAGATGGGGTTTACCTTCTGATGGCGAAATAAAAAATGGTTTACCAAATCATGGTGAAGCAGCAAATATTTTATGGCAGGAAACTGCAAAAACGAATACAACATTGCGCATGCAAACAACTGCAAAACTGGAAGGTCTGCATGTTGACAGAACTATAGAACTTGATAATAACAATGCTGTGTTTGCGGTAAAAGAAACTGTTACAAACATTAATGTTTTAGGCAGGTTATATAATATCGTTCAGCACCCAACATTAGCCGCGCCATTTTTGAATAAATCAACTATTATTAACTGCAATGCAAGTATTGGTTTTGATCAAACACAATATCATGAAGCAGAAAAAAATAGTTTTCATTTTCCACATGTAAAAGATCATAAAGGCAATACATTCAACTTAAAAAATCCGCAGGTAAATTATAATGCTGTCTTTTCTTTTGTAATAAATAAAAACGATAATATTGGCTGGCTTACCTCCTATTCAAAACAACATAATTTATTGTTTGGTTATGTTTGGAAAC
>JBDUEO010000084.1:0-9594 GCA_040002335.1 Parafilimonas sp.
TGCTGAAGCGGCAACACAAATTGGCGAAGGCTGCGAAATTGTAAATGGAATTGTAAGTTATGGCTGCAGAATTTTTTATGGTGTAAAAGCTGTTCGCTTTGTTATGGCTTCTCATTCACAATTAAAATATGGTGCAAGGTTAATTAATTCTTACCTGGGCAGTAATGCTACCATTTCATGTTGCGAAGTATTGAATTCATTAATATTTCCGGCACACGAACAGCATCATAACAACTCATTTTTATGTGCTGCGGTGGTAATGGGGCAAAGCAATATTCCTGCCGGCGCAACCATTGGTTCTAATCATAACTCACGTGCCGCAGATGGTGAAATTGTTGCTGGCCGCGGCTTTTGGCCGGGCTTATGTGTAAGCTTAAAACACAATTCAAAGTTTGCCAGTTTTACCATGATCGTTAAAGGCGATTATTTATATGAATTAAATATTCCGCTGCCATTTTCGTTGCTTAGTTTGAATTATAAAAATGATACGCTTGAAATAATGCCCGCTTATTGGTTTATGCATAACATGTATGCACTTGCCAGGAATGAATGGAAATATGCAGACCGTGATAGCCGGCAGGAAAAATATCAGCATCTTGAATTTAATTATTTAGCGCCCGATACTATTAATGAAATATTTACGGCTTTGCACTTGCTTGAACTATTTACAGGCAGAGCTTTTTATGCAAAAAATAATTTAAACGGCGATGATAAAATGTTTGCTGAAAAAGGCAGGTTATTATTGAAAGAAAAAAATGCTGTTGTTGCAGACCTTGAAATTATTGCTGATGGATTTGAAAACTCAAAACGCAAAACAGTGATAAGAAAAGCGCAGAAAGCTTATGATGCGTATAAGGAAATGATCCTGTTTTATGGCTTAAGAGAATTGATTAATTCGATAAATGATAAAAGCGTTGAAAATATTAATCAAATCAGGAAACAATTTTCATCACATCATCAAAATGAGGAATGGTTAAATATCGGCGGACAGTTAATATCTGAAGAAGATGTAAAAGATTTGAAGGATAATATCAAATCAAAAGAAATAAATAGCTGGGATGAATTGCATCTTTTTTACGAAGAAAAAGGAAATGAATATGCAGCGCAAAAAACAAAGCATGCATTAGCCGCGCTGTTAAAAATTGAAAACATATCCGCGAAACAAATTACTGTTGAGCAACTTAAAAAATGGTTAGATAAAGCTGTTGAGATAAATGCTTCCATAACAGAAAAAATAAGCGCATCGCGCAAAAAAGATTATACAAATCCATTTAGAAAAATGGTGTATGAATCTGAAATGGAAATGAAAAATGTGCTTGGCGATTTGGACGAGAACAGTTTTGTGCTTCAGCAAAAAAAACAGTTTGATGCATTTAAGAAACAGGTAAAAAAACTAAAACCAAAATTTGGTGTTTAGTATAAACTAATCAGAAACTGTTCGGTTTTTAAAGTAAATACTTGCGTTATTATTAAACATTACTTGGAAGTAAAACATATCCATCTTTAACACTGAAGAATTCTTTAATTGCAGCTAAAATTTTTTTCATACTATTTATTTTATTAATTAAGAAATGTGTATATAAGATGTGTTGCAGTAAGAAAGATTTAATACATCATTACTAAATTGGTGTTAAACGCAGCGTAGTTGTATCTAAAATATTTCTCCCTTTATCTTTTAAAATTTTTTATTTCCATCATAATTTTCAGCTTGGCACAATTATTTAAATTGTTTAAATATGCCAGCAAACAAAAAAAACAAACAGGTTAACGCGCTTGCAATACAAGGCCTAAAATCTGCATTTCCTGCCAACATTTCTCCCATGCTTGCAACGCTTGTTGATAAACCTTTTGACCAGGAAGGTTGGTTGTATGAAGTAAAGTGGGATGGTTACCGTGTAATTACTTATTTAAAAAATGGCGAAGTGCAAATGCGTTCGCGCAATAATAAATCGTTTAATGAAAAATTTTATGCGGTTCATAATGCTTTGATGGAATGGAAAATAAATGCAGTGGTTGATGGAGAAATAATGGTGATCAATAATAAAGGTATTTCCAATTTTGGCAACCTTCAAAACTGGCGGAGCGAAGCAGACGGCGACCTTGTATTCTATCTTTTTGATGTGTTGTGGCTTGAAGGTTATAACGTGATGGAATTGCCTTTAACTCAACGAAAAGAAATATTAAAATCTATTGCGCCGGATTCTGATATTATTCGCATAAGCGAAAGCTTTAATACCGGCGCAACCGAATTTTTTGAAGTTGCAAAGAAATTAAATCTTGAAGGTATTATTGCAAAAAAAGCAGATAGCACTTATATTACGGACAGGCGTTCTAAAGATTGGCTGAAAATTAAAACCGGCAAAAGACAGGAAGTGATTATCGGTGGTTTTACAAATAATGAAGGCAGTAATAAAGCTTTTAGTGCATTGCTGGTTGGTGTAAATAAAAATGGCAAACTGCATTACACAGGAAAAATAGGAACAGGCTTTTCTCAGAAATTGCAGAAAGAAATGATGCAACAATTTAAGCCGCTCATTACAAATAAAATTCCTTTTGATTTTGAGCCTGATGTAAACAAGCCTTCGCGTTTTCGCCCTAATCCGCCGCATGCAACAGCAACATGGTTGCAGCCAAAATTAGTGTGCGAAGTTGCGTATGCAGAACTTACTTCAGATGGTGTAATGCGGCATCCATCTTTTGAAGGAATGCGCATTGACAAAAAAGCAAAAGATGTAGATCTTGAAAAAGAAAAACACACTAACGAGATTGTAACAACAAAAGAAAAATCTTTGAAAAAAAATATTGAAAAAGAATTTGCCATGAAAAAAGAACCTGCAAAAAAAAGTGCGTCATCTACAACAAAAGAAAAATCAACCAATACAAATCTTACTTCAAAACTTTTAAAAGGAAGTAAAAGCACAGCGCGTAAAACATTGCTTAATCCCACTGAAAAATCTCAGACAAAATCTATAAACAAGCACGACATAACATTCAACAATCTTGATAAAATTTATTATCCTGCAATCAAAGGCCAGAAAGCAGTTACCAAACGCGACGTGATAAATTATTATTACCAGGTTGCGCCTTTTATGTTGCCTTTTATGAAAGACAGACCGCAGACTTTAATACGCTATCCAAACGGAATTAAAGGGCCGAGTTTTTATCAGAAAGATGTTACCGGAAAAGTGCCAGACTGGATCGAACAATTTCCTTACAGCAGCGATGCAGGCGGCAACAGGAATTTTATGATTTGTACAAACGAAGCAAGCTTATTATTGATTGCTTCGTTAGGTGGTTTGGAAATGCATCCGTGGAGCAGCCGCGTGCAAAAACCAAATAATCCCGACTGGTGCATACTTGATCTTGATCCATCTGATACCACAACTTTTGACCAGGTAATTACAGCAGCGCAAACCATAAAACAATTGCTGAATGAAATTAATGCAGATGCATATTGCAAAACATCGGGCGCAACCGGCATACATATTTATATTCCGCTTGGCGCAAAATATACGTACGAACAAAGCAAAGAATTTGCAAGAGTGCTGGTAACAATTGTGCAATCGCAGTTACCAAAATTTACAAGTATTGAGCGCATGATTAATAACCGCAAAGGAAAAATGTATCTTGATTTTTTGCAGAATCGTCCGCAGGCAACATTGGCTGCACCTTATTCTTTGCGGCCAAAACCCGGCGCCACCGTTTCTATGCCGTTGCATTGGGATGAAGTAAAAAGAGGATTGAAGATGACGAATTTTACCATCTTTAATTCTGTGGAAAGAATAAAAGAACAACCTGATATTTTTAAACCCGTAATTGAAAAAGGCATCAACATGAAACAAGCCTTGAAGAAAATTAATTCAGTTTTTGGCGAGCAGGAAATGCATGAATCAATCAGCAAGTTATAAACTGTGAACTAAAAATTTATTGCATAAATTTTTTAAGATTTTTTATGTTGCCAGCCAATGAACTTCTATTGGGCACGGTTGCGTCGCACACTTATACTGCATATTTTCATGGCATCTCCGGTTTCACATTCAAACAACAGTAGAGATTTTAAAGTTTGATTTGAATAAGATGTACCCTGCTTTCATTTGAATGTTAAGATTAATATTTTTAATCTTGGCTACTCGAAAATATAATTTGATTCAGGTACAGATTTTATTTTAGGGTTTGAGTTAATAATATTTTCTACAAAATAAATAAATAACGAAACTCTTTTACCTTTTGTATTAAATATCCCTTTATAATCTTTACAGTCAATATCTATAATAATTTTCTGGTTTTGTGTTTTTGATTTAACAGTTAAAGTCGAATAAAATTTTGGCATGGTCATACAATTATCTTCAATCGTAAGTTTATCATGCAATTCGTCGAGTTTAAGATTGTAGTAATAGCTAACTATTTTTTCTTTTTCTAATTTGGTTAACTCAAATTTTATGGTACTATCTCCCTCATATCTGTGAACAGTATATGCTTGTTTTGTTAGATCATATTTAGATGTTGCTTCTTCAATTAAAATATTCAGATTTTTATCTTTTACTTCTTTCTGCGAATTGCAACACAAATCAATAAGTGCAAAAACACATAAAAGCAATTTGTTCATTTTTAGATTTATAAATTAGATGCAGAAGCTTAAATATTCCATAAATCAAATAAATATTTAGGGTTGAAAATTATTATTGTATGTCATTTTAAATCTCAATATTTAGTAAAAACAATTTTCAGTTCCCTAATTCACGCCGTCTGTAACCGCTTCTTTATAAATTTTATTTACAAGTCCCTGCAACACTTTTCCGGGACCGACTTCAGTAAAATGTGTTGCGCCATCTGCAACCATTGCCTGTACACTTTGTGTCCATCGTACAGCGCCGGTTAATTGTGCAATCAAATTATTTTTTATTGCCGATGCTTCTGTTACTGCAACGGCAACTACATTTTGATAAACAGGGCAATTCGCTACATTAAAATTCGCGGCGTTTATTGCTGCCGTTAATTCTTCTTTTGCAGGTTCCATTAACGATGAGTGGAAAGCGCCGCCAACAGGTAAAAGCAATGCGCGTTTTGCACCGGCTTCTTTCATGCGCGCACAGGCAACATCAATGGCTTCTGCAGAACCACTTATTACCAATTGCCCGGGACAATTATAATTAGCAGCAACAACAACTTGTTCGTTGCCTAATTCATTCATAACAGCAGCGCACACAGCTTCTACTTTTTCATCAGCCAAACCCAACACAGCAGCCATTGTTGAAGGGTTTATTTCACATGCTTTTTGCATGGCTTGTGCACGAATACTTACCAATTTTAAAGCATCTTCAAAACTTAAAACCTTGTTCGCAACCAGCGCAGAAAATTCGCCAAGCGAATGGCCTGCAACCATATCTGGTTGTACATTTTGCAATGTTTTAAAAGCAATTACTGAATGCAAAAAAACTGCAGGTTGTGTAACCTTTGTTTGCTTTAATGCTTCATCTGTTCCGCTGAACATTATATCGCTTATGCGAAAGCCAAGAATTTCATTTGCCTGCTCAAATAATTCTTTTGCCTGCGCATTATTCTCATATAAATTTTTCCCCATTCCGCTGAATTGAGAACCTTGTCCCGGAAATATGTAAGCATGTTTATTCATATAGAATTTTTTATAACTGCAAAAATAAGCGAGTTAATAAAAGATAGTTATTTTCATAATGATTGCGATTTAGAATATGATGTTCAATTGTTGGTTAGATTTGAATAGAACCTGATAAATATAATTTCAATAATCATATACTATAAAAAATATTGGTTATAGATTAAAATACTTCTGCGCAAAAGATGATGGATAAGCAGTTAACTGCTGCCATAAAAAACTACAGTACATGTTAGTGACACAAAAGTGCTGAATGCTTATTCTGCAGATGACAACATAAAATTTACCCGAAAACTTAATTCTGTTTTGAGATTTTTTCAGCGTTTTCTGCTACCTGCAATGCCTCAATAAATTGTTCAATATCGCCGTTCATTACCGCATCTAAATTGTAAGAAGTTAATCCAATGCGATGATCGGTCACGCGTCCTTGCGGATAATTATAGGTGCGGATTTTTGCGCTTCTGTCGCCTGTGCTTACCAGCGTTTTTCTATGACGGGAAATTTCTTCTTCCTGTTTGCGCACCTGCTCTTCGTATAATCTTGTACGCAACATCGTCATCGCTTTTTCGCGGTTTCCCAACTGGCTTCTTTCGGTTTGGCAAACAACCACAGTTCCCGTTGGAATGTGCGTGAGCATTACTTTGGTTTCAACCTTATTTACATTCTGGCCGCCAGCGCCGCCGCTGCGTGCGGTTTCCATTTTTACATCAGCAGGATTCAATTCAAAATCCACTTCTTCTGCTTCGGGCATTACCGCAACAGTAGCTGCAGAAGTATGTACGCGCCCTTGCGTTTCCGTATTCGGAACACGTTGCACGCGATGTACACCACTTTCAAATTTCATTGTTCCATAAACATCTTCGCCCGCAACTTCTACCAAAACTTCTTTATAGCCGCCAACTGTTCCTTCACTTTCGCTTACTATCGCTGTTTTCCAGCCTTTGCGCGATGCATAACGCAAATACATATCCAGTAAATCGCCGGCAAATAAACTGGCTTCATCGCCGCCGGTTCCTGCGCGAATTTCAATCACTGCATTTTTATCATCCTGCGGATCTTTTGGTATTAAAAGTTTGGTAAGTTCTTTCTCGAGCGCATTTCTTTTTTCTTCCAGTTCCGGCAATTCCATTTTGGCAAGCTCACGCATATCTTCATCACTGCTGTTTAAACTTTCTTTGGCAAAATCATAATCAACAGAAACTTTTTTATATGCTTCAAAAAGATGTACAATTTTCTCAAGCTGGCTATATTCTTTGCTCAGTTTTTGAAACTCAAATTGCCTGTTAATTATTTCCGGATTGGTTAATGCAACACCAACACGCTCAAATCTTGCCTTTATCGCTTCTAATTGTTCAGTCATTGTATAAGTTTAAAATGTTCACAAGTTTACAGGTTCACCTGTTTGCTTTTGAATGATGCGAACAGATTGAATTTCATGAACTTTTAAAGTGCGCAAATTTATGTGTTTTCGAGCGCTTAATTTTACTGTATGCGTTACAGGAAATTTAAAGCTGAAAAAAATAGAACACAATAATTTTGTTGTGTTTGAAAAATTTTATACATTGCATATAATAATCAATCCCGCAAAAAACTTCTGTGCGTACGAATTTGTGGCAAATTCAATTTAAAGTTTTTTGCATGGAAATTCGGTTTAATGAATATGGAAATTTGTTGAAAGACTTATCGCTTTCATGTATTGAATTTCAAAAGCTCTTTGGTTATAATAAAGAACGGCAAAAGCAGGTTAATAATCTTTTTACTGTTGCTAATAAACTTAAAAATAGTGGGTGTGAAACAATGTTTGTATTTGGCAGTTTTGCAACATCAAAAGAGCAACCGAATGATATTGATGTTTGTTTTGATATAAGCAACTTGGATATAAAGGTTCTTGAAAAGAATTATTCTTTATTTGACCATTATGAACACAAAAGATTTCACAAATATCTATTAGTTCACATTCCTTTTTTCAAGATTAAAACAGAAGATAAAGAATTAATGCAATTCATGAAAACAGATAAGAGCGGTAATAAACGCGGAATAATAGCATTGAGTTTAAAAAATTTACCTGTTTATGATAAAGAATGAAAAACAATATAGCGTTTCAAAAAAGACTTTGAATGATGTTATTGAAAAAATAAACAAAACAAAAGCAGAATCAAATCAAAATATAAAGCACAAAATTTTCTTAGATTCAATACAAGATTTCAAAGAAGATATTGAAAAGGAAATAAGCGAATATGAGCAATTAAAATCAAGCAAACCGACTATACTTAAAGAACGCAGCCTTAGTAATTTGCCCGATGTAATTATTGAATATAAAATTGCCAATCATCTTACCCACAAAGAATTTGCAAAAATACTTGGCTTAAAAGAACAGCAATTACAGCGCTACGAAGCAGAATTATTTAAAACAGTAAGCTTTCAAAATCTTATCAAATTTTTAAATCTTATTCAGCTTGATTTAAAAATAAAAGAGATAGTTATAAAACCAACCAGAAGAAAATCTGTAACCGCATAAAGAATAAGATTTGTTGTATAAAAAATTTAAAGCAGATTATCTTTTTACCGGAAAAAAAACGCTTGCAAATAGCCATATTTTAATTACAAATGAAAATGGCATAGTTGAAAATATTGTTGACGAAAAAGATGCAGGCGAAAACGTAGAAATTTTTAAAGGCATTCTTTCTCCGGGTTTTATAAATTGTCATTGCCATTTGGAATTAAGCCACATGAAAAATGTGGTAGAAAGCGGAACAGGACTTGTTGATTTTCTTATAAAAGTTGTAAGCAAACGTGGCGCAGTAAAAGAAGAAATGGAAGCTGCTATTGCAACTGCAGAAGAAGAGATGTTTAATGGCGGAATTGCAGCCGTTGGAGATATTTGTAACACAAACATTTCTTTAAAAACTAAACTAAAAAGCAAAATTCAATACCAAAATTTTATTGAAGTACTTGGCTTTACAGAAGAAAAAGCAAAAACGGTTTTAGAGAATTATTTGAATGTATATAATGAATTCTGCGCGGCAGGTTTTAGTGAGCACACTTCAATTGTGCCACATGCGCCTTATACAATTAGTAATTCAATGTTTAATTTGATTAATGATCTTTCAGCTGGAAAAATCATTTCTATCCACAACCAAGAAACATTGGCAGAAGATGAATTATACCAAACAAAAACCGGAGATTTTTTAAGGTTATACAATCACTTAAATATTAATACAGATTTTTTTCAGCCTTATAATAAAAGCAGTTTACAATCGTATTTGCCTTTACTTGATAAAGCAAAACAGGTTTTATTAATTCATAACACATTTACCAGTCAGTCAGACATTGATTTTTCTTTTGAACAAAGCAAGCAAACAAATCAAAAGATTTTTTGGTGTTTATGTGCCAATGCAAATTTGTATATAGAAAATAAATTGCCGCCGGTTGAGTTATTGAGAAAAAATAATTGCAACATTGTTTTGGGAACGGACAGTTATTCCAGTAACCATAGTTTAAATATTATGGATGAAATGAAAACAATTCAGAAAAATTTTCCTTCGGTTTCACTAAAAGAATTGCTGCAATGGGCAACGCTTAATGGCGCAATTGCTTTAGGAATGGATTCCAAGTTTGGAAGTTTTGAAAAAGGTAAACAACCTGGCGTTATATTAATCAATAATGTCATCAATAAAAAAATAACGCAGGCAACATCTGTGAAAAGAATTGTATGACTAACTTAAAACTTCTTTTAAAACAGGCAAACTTTTCAATTCTTTAAAATCTGTTATGTGAAATGAAATGAATTGCAACAAAGCATTTAATATTTCTGCCCGCAATTGCCTGTTCAATTTTATATTTTCAAGCTCATTATAAAATTTAATGTGCTGAATTTTTGAAATTGTTTCAGCAATAAAACCTGAAGCAAAGTTTACATGAGATGGTTCATTCTGCATGTATGCGCCTTCAAGTAAATCAAA
>JBDUEO010000085.1:0-9552 GCA_040002335.1 Parafilimonas sp.
ACCGCATTGTAATTACGTATGAAGATTTTGAAAACTGGCAGCAAATGCTGGATAAAGTTTTTACATTTTTAGATGTTGAAAAAATGGAAATTGAGCCCGAACTTAGAAAAACGAGTTCGGCAAACTGGCGCGATGGCGTTGAAAATTTTAAAGAAGTTGAAACAATAATGAGTGAAAAATATGCGCAATATTTAAGCTGATTATTTTACGGTTATTTATTTTATGTAACTGAATAAATTATTGAATGACAAAATTTGTAATATTCACTTTACCAAGAACAGGCTCAACCTTATTAAGCAAATCGCTAAACAAACATCCTGAAATTTTTTGCGATGATGAAATATTCCATTTTAGTTTCAGGGATTATTTCAGCCCGAATCAATTCAGGTTTTTAAAATTTCGCTTTCTGCCAAAAAAAATAAACTACATTATTAATTATCCGTTCACTTCTCTAAAGCTTACAGGTTTTTTGAACAGGTATTTTACAAATAAACAGAATGAAAATTTTAAGGCGCGAGGTTTCAAGTTGATGTATTACCAAACCTTTTATATGCCTGGTTTAATTAATTATTTAAAGAAAAATGATATTAAAATTATTCTGTTGCTGCGCGAAAATATTTTCCGCAATGCTTTGTCTGATTTGCGTGCACGTTCAACAGGAATTTATCATAACCAAGATGATAATGAAGAAGAGCGTTCTGGTTTGGCAAAGTTGCATGTTGATACAAAAGAGTTACAGCAAAAAATGGATGGCATTGTTCTTCAAAATAAAAAACTTGCCAGCCTTATAAATAATATGATTTGTATAAAAATTCGTTATGAAGATTTTATGAACTGGAACGAAACCATGACGAAGCTTGAGGATTTTCTGGATGTATCTAAAACAGAAATTGCTGCGGGCGCTAAAAAATTAAATCCTGATAATTTGCAGGATATGATTTCGAATTACACCGAAGTTGAAACCTGGTTAAAGCAAAATAATTATGCTGAGTTTATACTGTGAAAGCATTCTCTATTTTAAAATAATTTCAGACGCAGATTATTAAAAATTAAAAGAAAAAGTGCATAAAAAAGATCGTGGCCTTAATTGATAATTAGTAACTGATATACTATTAGCCGAAACTGACCATAACGAATAGGTATTGGTATTTGTAAGATTAGACCATAATAATTCTATATCGAATGGGGTTTTAATAAAATTATATCTTAAGGATACATCGGCAAAAATGAATGATGAGGAAGGGTTATTAAATTGCTTATTGAAGTATTGCGCACCCTTAACATTTATATAAAATCTGTTTTTTAGTAAGATATCTGCCTCTGCCAGTTGTTTAAACTGCACCACAGTTTCAGGTAAAATTTTATTGTCTGTATTGCCGGGCTCACTCTTAAAACGATTGTAATTAATTTCATAATTACAATAAAGCCAGCTTGCTATTTTAGGCCTTACACTAACAGAATAAAAATTAGAATAATTAGCTACAGGAAAGAGAATAGTATTTTGTAATTGTTGCTGAGAATTATATTGAAAACTATAATTTATTGTAACCATAGTTTTTAACGGAAAAAGATACTTACTAAGATTGCTGTTTACCGTAAATGAAGAAGCATTATTGGAATATGGAAGCGCAATGCGCCTGGTTAAATTATTTTGCAACAAAGTGGAATATATAAAACTGTTTTTACCAAAACTGTAATTTGAATAAATATTAAAGAAAAGAATGTTAAGCGTTTTTTTGTACGCAAATCCTGCACTCAAATTATGGCTAAGCGTTTGCAGAACAGGCGCATCATTTGAAGTAAACGTTCTGTAATCCTGCATTATCACACCATAATATACCTGGCTGATATCACCAAACTGCCTGTTATAATTATATCCGGCAGACAAGCTGCTTTCTTTCCCAACTTTATACTGCCATTTTATGGATGGGGTTACAAAAAAATAACTGCTGGCAAAACTTTTCTGCAGAAATTTATCGTTATAATTAAGTGCTATAATGTTAGCAGGAATTGAAAACGACAAAGCATTTTTTCTATTCTCCCAACGCAATTCCGGCTCTGCATAAAGTTTATATTTATACCAGTTTAAATGATTAGAAAAACTATCGCTTAATACACTTATGGTATTATTTAATTGCTGAATATCCAGCGCCGATTGCAATGTTTGCTGCTGGTATAATACACCTGCTTTATAACTTTGAAAAAAATGATTATGAATCTTATGGTAAGTAATATAATTATTCGTGAAAAAAGAAGGAATATTTGCCCGTTGTATTGATTGTTTAAATGCCGTATCACTATTTAAGATTTCCTGATGCAAACCGGGTGAAATGTACAGAGTTTGAGGGCTGCGGCTATAGCTCGTGTAAGAAAAATATTCTACTATATTACTGCCATTAAAAAGCTTTACACCATTAAGGCTGTTGGTAATGTTTGCAATAGTATTATTAAGTTGCTGATGAATTGAATTTCCATCAGTAATTAATCCTGAAGTAATATTATTTATATTGTAATCAACCGCAAGTGTACTATTAAAATATCTTTTTTTATCGTTGATATTTACAGTGGCCTGCACATGCAGGTTAGCAATTTTATTATTGTTATTTTCAAATTCGCTGTATGCAATTGTATCAATGCCCGGTAAATAATAATTTGTATAGCTGCTGTATTGCTGTTTTTGATTATCAGATACATAAAACGCGTTTAATTTTAATGCAGTTCCGCTGTTTAGTTTTACTAAACTATTTGTATTAACTAACCGGGCATTATTAAAAAGAAATTTCTGCTTATCAATATCAGAAAGGCTGTAATTGGCAGCACTTAATAATTCTGATGTTTTATTTTCGAGCGAAACAAGCGATTCATTTAAATTGTGAGGCAACACATCGTCCTGCAGATCGTTGCCTGTATTATTAAATTTTATGCTGCTAATTGTTTTAAACTTATTTTTAAATGCCATGCTGTTCAGCTCACCTTTATATAAATTATTAATACCCGCGCCTGCTTTTGCAGTGTTTATAAAGTGCAGTTTGTTTTTATTTTTTAATGTAATATTTATTGCAGCCCTGTCTGACGGTACGATACCATTCAGCATTTTAATATTCTGGTTATTTTCTATCACCTGCACCTTATCAACAATATCCGAAGGAATTGTATTTGTTGCAGCATTGTATCTGTCATCAAGCAGGTTGTCGCCTTCTATATAAAAATTATTAATGGCTTTACCATTATATTTTATCAGGCCATTTGCATCTACTTCTATACCTGGCAATTTTTTAAGCACATCACCAATAACCCTGTCGTTTTTATTTGAGAAATCAGTTATCCGATAATTAAGTGTATCCCCTTTTGTAATTATTGCAGGCTTATCATCTTTAATTGTTACTGTGCTGAGTGCTTTTATATTAGCAGTTAATACGAAATTGATTACAACAGGAATATGAGAAATTTTTTTTATTGCCTTAAAATATCCAATTGCATCAGCCTTGATGGCAATACTTTTTTTTAAAATTTCCGTATCAGTTATGGCAACAGAATAAAAGCCTTGCTCATTGGTTTGCGAAAAAAATAATCCTGCACCAGAAACTTCTTCTATAATGCTTACGCTTGCAAAGTTTACCGGATTTCCTAAACTGTCTTTTATTGTGCCCTGTATTAAGAAATTTGTGCTTTGGGCAATAGATTGAAATGAAGTAGTTAGTAGCAGCAGCGCTATAAATAAACGATTATATAATTGCATTTATTTATCGTCCAACTCTATCGGGTTATTTATTTTAAATTTTTTTTGCTGTGAAATTCTTGTACTCGGGTCTACAGAAATTTTTATTCCGTTATAATCTGCGGAATTTGGGTTGTCTGTATAGGCTTTTACCATGCGGTTATAATTATCCATATTCGTTTTCGTGGCATCAGCCGGTAAAGATATGGAAGTCGTTTTTTCGTTCAACACAATCGTTTCACACATAAAATTAACCTGTTTTTTATCATCATACGCTTCCAGAATTAAACCAGGCAACCCCTGCAATTTCCATGGTCCAAAACTTACAGGAATTTCTGTTGAAAACCAAGCTGTATAATTTCTGCCTTTAAACTTGCATGCCGCTTTCTGGCAACTATATCCTGCAATCTTTTTTGTATCTTTTTTAATTTGCCAATTTATTTTTTCTAAAGGCTGGGTAATTAGATATTTATTATTAGCAAATTCCATTTCCACATACCGGTTATTTAAATTTTTGAAGGTAAATAATTGTTCTCTGTTAGTAGGTACAAATACACCCATATTAACTTCATTGCTTCCATTTAATTGCGCCTCATTAATACGGTCTTCACGTATAGAATCCTGTTTTATGCGGGTATAACTTTTATACATAGAGCTATTATGGCTAAACAACAACATCATTTCTTCTTTATAAAAATGAGAAGGGTTATTGGTATCGCGCATTTGTGAAAAATTATAAACTATTTTTCCAAATGCAGGATCAGGCTGTGCATTTCCGCAAAATGTAACCGAAAAAAAGAAGATTAATACCAATAAAAAACGCATGTATAATTTTTTAGATAAGTACAAATTACAAACACAAAAGAAATAAAAATCAAATTTACCTTTTAGAATTTAATCTTAGTAAAAACAACCATCAGCGCCAGTACGCGAATTAGCATAGTTATCAGCGGCATTTCCCAAATCCGTACCAGAGCAACCGTTGCAACTTACTGTAAATGACAACTTTTGCCCGCATTCATCATAATAAGTAAACCTTGCTGACTTAGCATATTTTGGGCTTAAAATTTTTATATTCTTAATGTCGCTTAAAAACACATCTTTTGTTTTGTCGATTTGTATTACTTTTTTGCAAAATTCTTTATTTAGCAAATTTTCAGACATAATTTTCTTGCTAACTTTATTACCTGCAGCATTCGTTAACGAGAAAATCATCAATAATAAACTTACAAGGAATAGTGTTTTTTTCATATATTTTTTTTTTTTAAAAGTTAAAGAAATAAAAGGTGTCTAATAGGTAAATTTGATACCTGTAAGTTTTGTTTAAAAAAATTAATTAAACAACAACAAAATTTACTACTTTACCCTCTAAATAAGAACCTTAAATAATGATAGGCAATAAAATAAAAATATTACGTGAGTTTCGTAATTATTCACAAGAGTATATGGCTGATAAATTAGGCATTAGCCAAAATGCTTATTCAAGAATTGAACTAAATAAAAGTAAACTTACAACAGATGCTGCTGAAAAAATAGCTGAACTTTTACAAATACCTTTAGACGATTTATTGAGTAAAGACAATCCAATTATTACATTTAATAATAATCAGATAGCCAAAGGATATATTTATAATAACTTTGAAATTCAAAAAGATTTGTATGAAAATATTATTAGCAACCTGCAGCAAGAGCTAAATGATGCTAAAAAACGTGAAGAAAAATTAATGCATCTATTAGAAAAACGTTCAGCTTAGTTTTGCACTCCTATATTAAAATGCTTGTTAATAATTTTCCCATAAAAAAAGCTGCTCGTTTGAACAGCTTTTAAAAAATAATATCAAAACACTTTAAATGATTCGCCTACTTATTACCTGTTGCCCATTTAATTAAAATGTCGGCTACTAAAGGGCGGGAAAATTCTACAGGCGGGCGCTCGCCTTTTTGCAGCATTTCTCTAACCTTGGTTCCGCTTAATGCAATCATTTCAGGATTTTTTGGTGCCGTTTTAGAACTTGCCATGCTCTCAGTGTTTTTACACCAAAAAGTATGTTCAAATTTCAGTATCTGCATACCCATTTCAGGGCCAACTTTATCCATAATTTTCTGTGCATCATACGTGCCGTAATAATTACCAACACCAGCATGGTCGCGGCCAATGATCATGTGCGTACAGCCATAATTCTTTCTAAGTAATGTGTGATTGATAGCTTCACGCGGGCCGGCATAACGCATTGCGGTTGGCAACACACCCAATACAGTATTATCAGGATTGAAATAATTTTCAATAAGCACTTCATAACATTTCATACGAACCGGTGCAGGAATATCATCGCTTTTTGTTTCGCCAACAATTGGATGTATTAAAGCGCCGTCAACAATTTCCTGTGCGCATTTAATTAAATATTCATGTGCGCGGTGTATTGGGTTTCTTGTTTGAAAAGCAACGATGGTTTTCCAGCCGCGTTTTTCAAATTCTGCTCTTGTTTCAGTTGGATCAAGAAAATATTTTTCATCAATATCTTCTTTACGTGCCGGGCGGTTAATCATTTCCAATGGACCAGCGATATATTTGTTTCCACCACGTTTAATGGCAGCAACACCAGGATGTTTATCTTCTGTAGTACCAAAACATTTCTGTGCAAAATTTTCAAGGTCTAATTCAAATTTTTCCTCAACAGTCATAACTGCAAGTAAATTCCCTTCTGTGCTTACCAGCGCAATTTCTTCACCTTCTTTAATTTTATCGTATTGGTCGCCGGCCGGTAAAGGAATAGGAATTCCCCATGCAAGGCCGTTTGTTAATTTCATATTTTCAATTACTGATTCGCAATCAGCTTTGCCCATAAAACCGGTTATCGGGCTAAATGCGCCAATAGCAATCATTTCAACATCTGCAGCATAGCGGTCTTCAACAGTTAATTGAAAAAGATTTTTTGCTTTGGCTTCTAATTCTTCTTTTCTTGCGCCGGTTGCAATTCTGTTTACCAGCGTTCCACCGTGTGGTTGGTTCATGTATATTTTTATTTAAATGGTAAAAAATTATGCTTTCTGTATGTAGCCTTTTTCTTCAAGATAGTTCAATACCTGCTGCGCACTTTCATCAAGTGTCTGGTTGCCGGTATCAACTGTTAATTCAGCATTTACCGGAGCTTCATAAGGATCGCTGATACCGGTAAAGTTTTTAATTTCGCCTGCTCGTGCTTTTTTGTATAAACCTTTTGTATCGCGTGTTTCGCAAACTTCAAGTGAAGCGGCAACATATATTTCAATAAACTCGCCTTCTTTAACCAACTCACGAACCATGTCGCGGTCTGCAGTGTAAGGTGAAACAAAAGCAGTAGAAACTATTGAGCCGGCATCAACAAATAATTTTGCTACTTCACCAATTCTGCGGATGTTTTCTTTGCGTGCGTCAGCATCAAAACCAAGGCCTTTATTCAATCCCATGCGAATATTATCACCATCTAAAACATAAGTATGGTAACCTCTTTCAAATAATTTTTCTTCCACTTTATTAGCTAAGGTTGATTTACCTGCACCGGAAAGACCGGTGTACCACAGAATAGCAGATTTATGACCGTTCATGCGATGGCGGTCATCTTTAGTGATGGTGGCAGAATGCCAAACGATGTTTTTTACAACTTCCATTGCGCTTATTTTTTTAAATTTTGCGCGAAAGTACCATTATAAGGGCATAATTCCTACTACAACCATAGAATAAGCAAATATCACTATAAGTTAACTTTGTAGTAAAGCTATCTTCTTAAATAAAATTGTTTGACCAATTTTTTAATTCTAACCATTTGCAAAAATCATTATTGCTTTAAGAATGCTTACATTAAAATTTTGCAACAAATTTTAGAAAAAAGTTTATAATTAAAAGCTGAAAAAAATTATTTAGCCACCTTTTTACAATTGATTCGCTTTACATTTATACTGTAATTTTCACAAATAAAAATTTAACTATGAAACAAAAATTTACGTGGCTTACTTTAGCTTGCGCAGCAACCATACTTACTACATTTGAGTTAGTTTCCTGCAATAAAGATGCGACAACACAATCCAGAATTAACACATCAAGTACAGACAATTTAAGTAACAAGTCAAACCTCGTTGCATGGTATACATTTAATGGCGATACTAAAGACCATAGCGGAAATGGTAATGATGTAACCTTCAATAATGCAACTGCTACAGCAGGCAAAGATGGCAATCCAAACACCGCATACATGTTTAATGGAACAACCAGTTATATGACTGTTCCTAATTCAAATTCTCTAAATCCAAGTACAGCAATAACTATAGTAGCAATTGTGCAACCACTCGGATTTTACCAGGGAGAATGTCATTCCAACAGAGTAATTTCAAAAGGCGCTGACGACAATGACAATGGAAGATATAATATAGGATATGATGACCAGCCATTCTGGCAATATCAAGGATGCGATCGCGAAGTAAAAGAAAATAAAGAAAGTTTTTATAGCTCGTATGGTAATGGCCATGGAACCGCTGCAGGATTAACGGATCTTGCCATACATGTACAGCAAGGTAAATGGTATACACTTGCCTATACATTTGATGGCAAGCGTACCAATTTCTATGTAAATGGAATGTTGCAGGCATCAAGTGTAAAATCAACGTCTTTTACTGCAAATAATAATCCGGTATACATAGGAAGAAACCAGGATCCAAACTTTCCATATTATTTTAATGGAATTGTTGATGAAATAAGAATTTACAATACTGCACTTTCACAAAATAAAATTCAGGAATTAAATCCTTAATTTTTAAAAGTTAATTCTAAAAGACTGTTTCGTTGAAACAGTCTTTTTTATTGTAGTTAAGCTAATTCAATAATATTGCATTAATAATTAAATGTTATGCCAGGTTTAAACTCATTATATCAGCCATTTGCAAAATTATTGGCAAGCAAAAAACTTCATCTGTCTAAATCACTTAAGTTTAATACTTCTTTTAAACAAGAGCTTGCGTATAACCTCGATTTTGTAAGGTACACAAGTCTTGAACTTTGCAGCAATGAAATAAAAAGCAATAACCTGCAGGGTAATCTCGCAGAACTTGGTGTATATAAAGGAGATTTTGCAAAACGTGTTAACCAGCTATTTCCCGATAAAAAATTATATTTATTTGACACATTTGAAGGATTTGATCAAAAAGATATTATTACAGAAAAACAAAGTAATTTTTCAAGTGGAGAACAGAATTTTTCCGATACAAGCGTTGAACTTGTTTTAAGTAAAATGAAATATCGTGAAAACTGCATCGTCAAAAAAGGATTTTTTCCAGACTCAGCGATTGGCGTTGATGATAAATTTTGTTTTGTAAGTATCGACGCGGATTTATATGAACCTATTTTGGCAGGCCTAAAGTTTTTCTATCCAAAACTTGAAAATAAAGGTTATATTTTCGTACACGATTTTAATAACGATTTTTATAAAGGCGCCAAGAAAGCTGTACTTGAATTTTGCGCTGCTAATAATATAAATTACTTACCAATTCCCGATAGCTGTGGTACAGCAATAATAACAAAATAAATAATTTTATTATTGTAATTTCGGAGTATTCATTTATGGCTGAAAATATAGTTAACCCGGAAATACAAATAGAAGATTCCATTGAAGTTTACGGAGCCCGCGCCCACAACCTGAAGAACATTGATATTATTATTCCAAAAAACAAATTAGTTGTTATAACCGGCATTAGCGGCAGCGGAAAATCTTCGCTGGCTTTTGATACGATCTATGCCGAAGGACAGCGCCGTTATATGGAAACTTTTGGCGCCTACGCACGCCAGTTTATTGGTGAAATGGAAC